>CALZHO010000041.1 GCA_945787425.1 uncultured Bacteroidales bacterium | reverse complement strand
AGTAACTACGAATCCGAAAATGGCAGATGTATTTTCTCCGCGAGAGTTCATACGCGGTGCACGAATGAAAGCATAGTAAGCGCGATAAATCATCGCATACGCATCTATAAGGAGAAGGATTTTCATAATTTTGAGTTAAGAATTATGAATTATTGAATTACCAATTAATAGGCGTTTGCCCATGTTGCAGAAGATAATTATTCGCTTGCGAGAAGTGTCCACAGCCAATAAAACCACGATAAGCGCTCAAGGGACTTGGGTGAACAGCTGTCAATACTAAATGTCGCTTGCGATCAATAAACTGCCCTTTGCGCTGAGCATAACTCCCCCAAAGCATAAAAACGATGTTTTCTCGTTGATTATTCAAGGCTTGTATTACCGCATCCGTCAACTCCTCCCAACCTTTGCCCTGATGGCTACCCGCCATATGTGCCTGCACTGTAAGCGTTGCATTCAAGAGCAGCACACCTTGTTCCGCCCAATGTGTCAGGTTGCCTGAAGTAGGAATAGGTTTGCCAAGGTCGCGATTGAGTTCCTTATAGATATTCTCCAATGAAGGTGGCACTTTCACACCATCTTGCACAGAAAAACACAATCCGTGTGCCTGATTGATATCATGGTATGGATCCTGACCAATAATCACCACCCGCACTTTATCAAATGGACAAAGATCAAAGGCCCGAAAAATCTGACCAGCAGGAGGGAAACACTGTTGCGTAGCATAGGCATGGCGCACAAAATCAGTAAGCAATTCGAAATAGGGCTTATCAAACTCAGGTTGCAAGACCTGTCGCCAGCTTTCATCGATGCGCACAGTCATAAAAGAAGAATAGGATGGTTATTAATCGTTGAGGATAAGCATAGCATCTCCATAATCACCAAAACGATATCCTTCTTTGACTGCTTCTTTGTATGCTTTCATCACATTCTCGTAGCCACCAAAAGTAGCTACCATAATCAATTGAGTAGATTGCGGCATATAGAAATTTACAAAGAAGGCATTTGCTACAGTGAAATCGTAAGGAGGATAGATGAATTTATTCGTCCAGCCATCATAGGCCTTAACTTGACCGTTGGTTCCAACCACATGCTCTAAAGCGCGCATTACTTCGGTACCGACCGCACAAATCAACTTATTGTTCTCATGCGCTTTATCCACGGCATCCGCTACTGTTTGCGAGATGGTGATTTGTTCGCTTTCCACCTTATGCTTCGTCAAATCCTCTACATCTACTGGTTTAAAATTACCCAAACCGACGTGCGATGTCAAGGTCTGAATATCAACGCCTCGAATCTCCAAGCGTTTGAGCAAGTTCTTCGAGAAATGCATGCCTGAAGCAGGCGCCGCTACGGCTCCTATCTTATCTGCAAAAACAGTCTGATAACGCTCCTCATCCATCTCATCTACCAACAAATCGCTAAATACCTTCTCGTATTCTTCATATGTTTGCTCTGTCATTGGACGGACAATATATTTTGGCAACGGAGTTGTACCCATCTCATATAGATGTTGTACAAAATCATCACCTTCATAGTCCGTCAAGAAACGCAGCGTACGTCCACGAGAAGTGGTATTATCTATTACCTCTGCAAAAATAGTAGCATCATCATCAAAGAACAACTTATTACCAATACGTATTTTACGCGCAGGATCTACCAAGACATCCCAATAGCGATTAGCATGATTCAATTCACGCAACAAAAACACTTCTATATTAGCAAGAGTTTTTTCTTTTTTTGCATATAAGCGAGCAGGAAACACCTTCGTATCATTGGCAATTAATAAATCGCCTTCATTAAAATATGCTGCGAAATCACTCACGCACTTATGCTCTATCCTGCCTGTTTTGGTATGTAAGACAAGCATACGAGCATCGTCACGAAAACGGCTAGGGAATTGCGCAATCAATTCCTCTGGTAGTTTGAATTTGAAATCACTTAATCTCATTATCTGTCAAGTTTGTATTATCAATCACATTTATAAATTCTTCAATAGTCATGCAATCCTCAACACGCACCTCCCCCACTCTTGTTCGGCGCAAAGCAATCAAATGCGCTCCACTATTAAGGCGTTGCCCAATATCGCGAGCTAAAGCACGTATGTATGTACCTTTGGAACAAACGATGCGCAGAGTCAACTGCATTTTGTTCTCCAGAAAATCGAGTATTTCTATCTCGTCTATTACCAGCAGTTTCGCTTTCAATTTCACTTCCTCGCCCTGTCGCGCTAATTTATAAGCACGCTTGCCGTCCACCTTCACCGCAGAAAACATAGGTGGTACTTGCCACTGTTCTCCTGTAAAAGTAGGGATAACTTCTTCTATTAAATCGCGTGTAATATGCTCCGTTGGATAGGTAGCATCAATCTCCTTCTCCAGGTCAAAACTGGGGGTTGTAGCTCCCAATTGCAAAGTAGCTACATACTCCTTCTGATGCGCTTGCAGTTGGTCTATCAATTTCGTTTTCTTACCAGTACAAACGACCACAACACCCGTTGCTAATGGATCAAGCGTACCCGAATGACCTACCTTCAGCTTCTTAACTCCTAACTTTTTGCACAATAACCATCGTACTTTACCCACCACGTCGAAGCTTGTCCAACGATAGGGTTTGTCAAAAGCCAATATCTCCCCTTTAACAAAGTCCATACACAATAGCAAAGATTCCCGCGCAAAGACAATAGATAGCAAAATATATCAATTTTTGACGACGCACAATATTTATCATGAACTTACATGCCAAGCAACCCGAAATAAATGCTGCCACAAAGCCCACTAACATTGGAACAATTCCCAACGAGTTGGTCACCTCGCCGCTCAATATTTCCAATAATTCCAGAAAAGCCTCACCCAAAATAGGAATCAACACCATAAGAAATGAGAACTTGGTCACACTCTCTTTCTTTACGCCACAGAGCAATCCTGTAGCAATGGTTGTTCCACTACGGCTCAGTCCTGGCAATACAGCCACCGCCTGAGCAAGACCAATAATAATAGCGTCCTTATACCCTACTTCGTGGCCCATTCCTGCACGGCGCTTACTGAGCCACTCGCTGAAATATAACAAGAAAGCGGTCACGCATAGGCAAATACCTACAAGCAATAAACCTCTACCAAAAAATGCCTCTACCTGTTCTTTGAAGAACATACCCACAACGAAAACAGGAATCATGGATACTAAAATCATGGCCACATAATTCTTGTCTTGATTCCACTTCACGGTAGTGAAAGTCCCTTTGAAGAGTTGTACCACTTCCTGCCAAAGAATGACCAGAGTGGACAATACTGTAGCCGTATGTACGACAATAGCAAAAGTGAGATTCTCCTCACCTGCCGTCCCCAGCAATGCTTGGCCTATCTCCAAGTGGCCAGAAGAGGATACGGGCAGAAATTCAGTCAATCCCTGAATGACACCCAACAATAACGCTTCCCACCAACTCATTTCTTGCGAGGTTTATATAAGATTGCTACTATCATTACCAAGAATCCGAATAAAGAAATCATCGGTCCTACGGTAATCCTACGTACTGAAAAGATATCTGGATTAAATTCGGTTGTTCCACTGGGTTCGCCTACCATAAGAGCAAAACCAAGAACAATAATTACCAAACTCGTAGCAATCAAAATTGCATTTATTTTTGGAAGATTAAATTTCATACATTTTACTGGTTTTCATTCGAATATATCGATTTGTAGCAGCCAATGAAGCAAGGAAAGTAATCACTACTCCTGTTGTCATAACAACGAGCGATATGAATGCTACATTTTGCCATATCAAGGGGAACAGAATAATTCCTAAACGGGTTTGACAATAATAATATGTGGCAGCCAGCATCAACAAGGCTAAGAGTGCGGCCTCGATACCCATACCAATATTACGGCGTATCAAAGGCCATTTGATTACCCAAGGAGTAGCCCCAACGAGTCGCATTGTATTGATTAAGAATCGTTTAGAATACACCTGCAATTGTATCGTATTACTAATTAGCACCAATGCTATTATCAACAAAGCCAATGCCACTGCCAATAAAATAAGTGCTATCTCGTTAAGATTATTATCTAACACCTTTACTACATCCTTTTGATAAATCACCTTTTCAACATAAGGCATATTTATCAGTCCCTTTTCAATTTGGGCAATACTATCAGAATGTGCATAGATGGCTTGTAAGCGAATTTCAAATGCATCGTTCAAAGGGTTATAACCTAAAAATGCAGTAGGATCCTCACCGAGATTGGCGATATGCTCTTGCAACGCCTCCTCGCGGGAAATAAAACGATAGTCAAGAACATATGGAGCGGCACTAAGCAAGCGTTTTGTTCGAGCCACATCATCCGCCGTATTATCATCCTTCATTACTATGGACACAACTACATTTTCTTTCACATGGCGCATCAGTTCATGAGCTGACAATAGCACCAAGCATTCCAATCCCACCAAAAACAACACCAATGCAACAGACATTGTTGTGGTGAAATACATATTGAATAGACTATGCCGTTTCATTGTAAGAAGGAAAGGGCAGGTTCACACCCGCCCTTTGATTGATATTATTAATATTCCCAAAGGTCTTGTTCCGCACTCAACAACTCCCACTCCACGCGCTCCTGTTCTTTTGCTATCTCCTCTTGTGTTTTTGCAAAATCAGGAATCATTCGGTCATACACATTGCTTGTTCCTACAATATAAGAAGTGTACAACTTTTTCAAGAAGAAATCGTCAAATGTGACGCGTTTCATATTATTATCAGACTGAATTATATATTGTTTTGCCATATATGGGCGGAAAGCATCAAATGGCACCCAGAAGAGGATTTGTCCATATATAGCCTCCATAATAGGCATGTCATCATAATACGTTATGTTATCAGCATGCATCGGTGCTATCGCCAATATTTTGGAATACAATCTTGAATAATGTTTATCGAAGAAGATAATCTCTTGAATCATATACTTCAACTGATTGCGCACAAATCCTTTGTATGAGTAGTTGTTAAAACGCATCTCCTTCGTAATGGAGTCATAGTTGAGCAACATGTACTCTGACGTTGCTATATCTCCATCACCCAACTCGCCGGTACGGTCTGTATTCAAAACAGTTGGAATCATCTCACGGGGCATAGGAGGAAGATTAAAATAAGGTTTCACATCACCTATATCCGAAGACTTTTCGTACACCTCCATTCCATCTTGAATCGCATTCAGCATTACTAAGAATAATGATTTAAACTGAGGGTCCTCTGATGAAACAGGATTATACAACTGATAATTTTGTTTGAAACGCATATCTACAATGCGGTATACCACGCGTGACCATACCACATCATCCGCACGGTGAAATATACTCACCAATGTATCAGCAGCTTCTGACAACTCTTGGGTTTCCAAACGAACCATTCCCTTGTCGTCAAAAAAAGAATTCACTTGATACTGCGCATGAATGGTAGTAATACCAAGCAACGCAAAAATAATTAAACAAACCTTCTTCATAATCATTTTAATTTAACTCTATAGGAAGACCACGCAACTGTATTTCTTTTCCATCAGGACCTTTTGCCTTGATGTACATAAGGTTAACGGTATTTCCTTGTTTCAGTTTCTTGATAGCATCCAAGGCTTTGGTATCAAAATGATCACCTTTGACAGAGATTGAGGCACCTGTTGGCAACTTCACTTGGAAACCTGTGATTTCGAATTTTGCTTGCACCAATCCGTCTGCGCCATAAGAAGCTATAATTTTGTTCTTAGGATTAATCAATTGTGCACGAGGGATGCGTGTATCTTCAGTTGGAACACCATTAATCTCAAAATAAGCATCTGGACGAGGCAAATTCTTTACACGATACATTTGCGATCCCATTAATGCAAGATCACCACCTATATTAGCGTACACTTCTATCTCTAATTTTTCTGGAGAGTCTGCATTTGGACGAATAATCCACATGTTATTCTCCTGTTTGATAGACGCTTGAGCACATTTCACTTGCAATAAGTGCGCACTCACACCTGGTACAGAAATAGAGAATGGGTTATCGTAGCCACGATACATAATATTCAAATCGGTATTGGAGATTGTGGCGGTTGGTTCGCCTACTGTGTACTCGCGCTCAAATGGCAGATACTGCATCACACCTTGTTGGTCCATATATCCAATGCGACCAGTAATTTTCTGCACACCTACTGTGTTGGCGATAACCTCATATATACCACTGCTATTCAACTTTTGACCATTCACGTAGTACTCAGGAGTTTGTGTAGAGTCAATGGCTGCCAAAATCACTTGTGCGGTGTACTTGGTGCCTTTTACCACGTAGTTTGCAGAAGGAATGACATACGCATTGAATTTATTCACACGCAAGTCACCTGCATCGGTTGCGCTCAACAACAAACGTGTTGCAACGCCCTCGCAGTGACGGATATCATTTTGCAATTTTGTTAAAATAGTAATCGAAGCACACATGGGCATTTCATTGAAAATCATATTCTCCCATGTAACAGGATCACCCTCTGCGTTGGTACCATCCTCTGTCACAAAAGTATGATTCATTTCTTCATGAAACATGATTGCGTCTGGTACTCCCTCGGTGTATTTAATCAAGAAATTACGGAAACGATTAATCTTCTCCTTCAATTCTGTAGCATGCCCCTCATTGATGGCATATTGAGCGGGGATATTGGTATCATCTTTTTTACCAATCTCACTTACTCTGGCGTTCATTACTGCCTTTTTGCCATCTGCCAACAGCACCATATCATCTTTGAATTTTTGCACATAATCAAAGAACTCATCCGATACTCGTTTTACCTCCATGGCTTTGTCGTACCATTCTTGGGTCTTCTCTGGGTTTTTGTCCAAAGCGGCCTTAAAGGTAGCGTATGTCTCGGCATTACTATCTTGCATCGTTTCAATGGTTGCATGCAGACTATCGTCCACCTGCGTATATCCATTCAAGATAGCTGCACTGACGTTGAGCGCCAACATAGCGGTCAACACCAGATACATCATACCTATCATCT
>CALZHO010000040.1 GCA_945787425.1 uncultured Bacteroidales bacterium | reverse complement strand
GTATGTACAAAGCCACAAGCACGAGTTGGGCGTTGTTTACCAATTGAGCTTCGACTATGCAGGTCACTTGGTAGCTACAGCAGCTAACCACGTTTCTCTCTTCGTGATGCCTACCGATGACAACAGCTTGGTTATCCCTGCTAAACAAGCATTGCCAGACGACCAACCAACCGACGTAGAGAACGTGAAGAATCCTACTTTGGACATCAATGCTCCTATGTATGACGTTCTCGGTCGCATCGTAGATCGCACTTACCGCGGTATCGTTATCCAAAACGGTCAAGCATACTTGCTCCAATAATCATTTCACTAAAATACGGATAGCCATTGCGGCTATCCGTATTTTTCTTTTGAAACTTCTATACCATATATAAACTCCCCCATAACACATGAAAAAATTAGCTCTTCTCCTTCTCGCTCTGATTTCACTCTCCCTCTTTGCTGCCAATCGCCGCGTGTATATCAATCCTGGTCATGGTAGTTGGTGCGCTAACTGCCGTCCTATGGCCACTATCCCGTATCCCAACCTATCCTCTACTGGTATGCCCGACACCTTGGGATTCTATGAGTCCAACACCAACCTTTGGAAAGGACTCTACTTACGCGACAAACTGCAAGAAGCGGGGGGATACACCGTCTTTATGTCACGTACCGCTAATGGTCCTGCAGGTTCTACATCTACCGCCAACAATAAATATAATCGTAGTCTGTCAGAGATATGTGAAGAAGTCGAAGCTAATAATATTGACTATTTCATATCTATTCACTCCAATGCTGCTACTGATGGTACCAATACCAACTACCCCATCATCCTCTATCGCGGTACAGATAGCAGCGAGAAAGTTACAGGCAGTAAGGCACGTGCCAACGCTTCATGGGATCGCCTCAAGGAGATTAATACATCGGGCTTTGAATACTATACTGCCTATACCAATAGCCGCAATGTGCGAGGCGACATTAGTTTCTATGGCTCCTCTTCCACTTATGGATACCTCGGCGCACTCAAGCATAGCGCCCCTGGATTTCTATCCGAGGGGTACTTCCATACTTATCAACCTGCTCGCCACCGCGCACTCAACCCCGATTGGTGCTGCCAAGAGGGATTACGCTATTTCCGCGGTATCGTGGACTATTTCGGTACCACCAAAGATAGCAAGGGCTATATTATGGGTACTGTGCGCACCAAAGAGAAAAGCGTAAATCACTCGCTATATACCTACAACTCTAAAACCAATGACAAATACGCTCCTATCCACGGAGCCAAAATCGTATTGCGCAACGCCAGTGGCGATGTCATCAAGACCGACTGCTACCACTACGTCAAGCGTATGCTCAAAAACCAAGACTACTATACCACCGACAATAACTACAATGGTATATTTGTTTTCGAGAACTTAGAACCCGGCCAATACACCCTTACTGTTCATGCTAAGGGATACCAAGATTATACACAGACAGTCACCGTCACTGCCAACACGACCACCTACCCACAGATATTCTTAGAATCAGGACAAGGCACCGAACCCAACATCAATGTGGATATCAAGTGGGTACTCAATGGCGGTATTGTCATAGGTGGGGATGTGCCTACCAACGAAGAATTGTGGGGTGCCTTCAAGCCATACTACAACACCTATTATGGGCTCAATCGCTCTGACCAAACCATTGAGAATGTGGCTACATTTGCCAATGCCTATATGCAAGATATTATGACCAACAGCAAGTCCGAGTACAAGTGGTTGGGCGATTATATCCTCTCTGTAGCAGGCACATTGGATGGTGAGAGCGCATGGCGCTGGCACGTACACGCATTCTTTAACTGCAATGACGGCACGGTTAAAGGCAATCAAAAAATTGCTACTGCTGACTTCAGCCAAGCGGGCAAACCAGAAGCATGGGGCGAGGCATATCAGATTGCTATGGGTACAAGTGCCACATTGCCATCTTCTGTCAAAGAGACATACAGACTGCCTACACCTAAAAAGGACGGCGACGTCTTCATAGGTTGGTACAACAATCCACGCGGTGATGGCCATCCTATCACATCTATCCCGGCAGGCTACAAAGGCACTATTTATGCGATCTGGCAAAACGAGAACCCTGACTCCGACAAAGAAATCAATATCGTTACATGGGTACTTAATGGAGGTATCGTACCTGGCGGCGCAGTGCCAAGCAATGAGGATCTATGGAGCGCATTCATGGATGGGTTCAACACCTATTATACAGGATATAGCAACGAAAGTGGTACATTCAAAACACGCACCACACGCCCTATAACCGAAATTCTTGAATTCACTTGGACCAATATCGGCGCATTAGGATTAGCTTTTATGACCGACTCCAAATCTCCATGGAAATGGTTAGGTGATTATATCCTGTCAGTGGCTTCTGCTCAAGGTGTATCACTCACCTCTGATTCTGAATGGCGCCAACAGTTCTATGCATTCTTCAATTGTACGAATGTATCGAAAAAAGCAGATGGTAGTGTAGTGGGATCAACCATAGATTTCACCCAAGCAGGTAAACCCGAAGCGTGGGGAGATGCCTACCGTATCGCTCATGGTCTCACAGGTGAACTGCCTACAACTATTGACCAACCATACACTTTACCTACACCGATACGCACAGGATACATCTTCATGGGTTGGTATGATAATCCAGAAGGCATAGGTACGCCACTAACCGTACTGCCCAAGGGCTATGTAGGTACCATTTATGCTATCTGGAAAAGTGCAACAGGTACTCATGTAGAAAATATTTCTACTCCATTGGAAATTTCCGCACCGATGTATGATTTGCTTGGTCGCCCAGTAAATCGTACCTACCGCGGTATCGTTATCCAAAACGGACAAACCTTCCTGCTCAGATAAGTGCCCAACATACCATACACAAGGAAGCCGCCCCTCTGGGCGGCTTCCTTTATTCCTTGCCACTAACCTCTCAGCTTTAACCTATAATCTATACCCAAACGCCACCATCCATCCCCATTCGTTCAATCGTTGCTTAGGCACAACCGATGTGCGAATCAGGTTATTGAGTCCGAAGTCGTATCCTGCTTGCACGCGATAGCGATCCCATTCAAAGCCGCCACCCAGACCGAACTGAATATTCGTGCGATACACATCCTTCGCTATGTATCGCTCATAACTGGTAGTAGGTTGATTCTGTGCCTCAAGCCACTCAGTAACACCTGGTGAAGTAAGATTGTTGATTTTATCGTAGTTCATCAATCCAATCTGCAACTGTGGTCCTGCATAGAAGAACATATTGAGTTTCTTCCACAACTTTATGTTATAATACGCGCGAAGGGGTATGGTCAATTGCAATTGTATGATGTGATGTTCCATGCGCTCCACTTGTGTACTCTCGCCTGTTACCGAACGCCAATGTTGGCTATTCAATCCATAGGTGAGGGTCGCCAACGCACCTGTCTGAATACTAAATCTATAAGGCAGATTAAAATCAACAGTAGCACCTACGCGCAATCCATGTTGATAAACCATCGTAGTGTCTTGGGTACGCTCATCCCATTGCACATAACCAGCCTCCACGCGCCAATCGGTAGAGAACAGATAGACTTCTTCTGTCTTTTTCTGTGTAGGGTCAAAGAACGTGGTAGTTTGCAAATCTGGTTGTGTACGCACCATGTCTTGTGCCAGTGCTGGAGCGCAACATAATAATGCGCAACCTACAATAAGAATATGTATATGTTTCATTTTCATTTTTTTACTAAAAACGAGACAATTATAACCCATTTCAACTTGCAAAGGTACTACTTTATTGGCAAATATGCAATTTTTTTACAAAAAATACGCTTTTTTTAATAAAATATTTGCTCAATGTATGCGGGCTATGCCCTTTCATTTAGCGAAACTGTAGTACCTTCGGACGCCGCCTTGCTAAATAATTTTTAGCAATTCCCCCGAAGCTACGTTCGCTAAATGCTGCAAATACGCACATTTTATATACAAAAATGCATTTTTTTCTAAAAATATTTGCATATTTGCATTTTTTGTAGTACCTTTGCACCCGATTTCGGCTCGGTGCCATCGTCTATCGGTTAGGACAAGAGATTTTCATTCTCTAAAGCGGGGTTCGATTCCCCGTGGCACTACAGATAACATTTATAAATTAACATTTAATTACATTACAGAAACAAGATGGCAAACCATAAATCATCTTTGAAGCGTATTCGCCAAACGGCTACTCGTAAAGCCCACAACCATTACTATGCTAAAACTGCTCGCAACGCTGTTCGTGCTTTGCGCGCTACTACCGACAAAGCTGCTGCTGAGCAACTTCTTCCAAAAGTAAGTTCTATGTTGGATAAGTTGGCTAAGCGCAATATTATCCATCGCAACAAAGCTGCGAACCTGAAGTCTGGTTTGGCTTTGCATACCAACGCACTTTAAGATTATCCCCAAACACGATATAGTGGGGGCTACCAGTAGGTAGCCCCCTTTGTCGTTTCTACTATATCACTACACAACGCACAGCAATGCTACACAACGCTAAGCAATGCTACACAATGCTAAACTACGCTACACCATTCTACACAACACTACACAACACTAAACCACACTATACAATGCTAAACCACACTAAACGATGCTAAACCACACAAAAAGAGCGCGCCATCGGCACGCTCTTTTTGTGTATATCGCTCTATGCGAATTACTTCTTCCAGTTCAAGTGGAATGCCACTTTCAAACCAAGATCCAAGAAGCCCAACTTATTTGCATAAGCGTTCATCATGGAGTTTGGAGCCAATTGGAACACTCCGTCAGCTGTTGGAGGATTAACATCAACAATGTACTTAGATGTTTCTAAATCATGTTTATATGTGCTAAACACGCCATAATTAGCATACAGACCTACGCTTACAGAGTGACCTGACTCCAATTGGTGCTCATAGCCAAGTTCTCCACCTACAGCAATGGTCAAATCCAATTGATAATTATTCACACCACTGTGCACAAACTCAGCTTCTTTAATTTCACCTGTCACCACATTCTCAGTAGCTGTTACACCCATATCTACCATTAGGGCACTAATGTCACCATTCTTAAGTGTTTGGTTGAAAGATGCGTATACTGGTAAAATGAACTTAGGACCTGCATTCAAGAAGAAACCTTTAGGAGTTACCATTGAGAACATTACAGGAACTTCCAATTGTACTTGACGATTCAGAGCAGTCACTTCATCCATATGAATGGTGTAATCAATATTACCCTCAGAATATTTTGTGTATTGCTCTGTTACGTTCTTCAGCGTCTTACTGTTTTGCATATATCCTACACTCACACCAGTGAGAAGACCCAAACGAATTTTGTCTTCACCTTTTGCCCAGTAGTGAGCATATTGCAAATCAAGCAACGCATCAAATCCCCATGTTGCACCGATAGCAGGTGTTGTTTGTGGCATAAGCGAAGCCAAACCACCACGCACACCTACGGTGAAACGATTGATTTGATATGGTTGAGGTGCAGGTGGCAGTGTATCCTCTACTACTTCTACCACTTCCTCTTCTTCTACCAGTTCTTCCAACATTTTGAGTCGGGCAGCTTCTTCTGCAGCTTCAGCGGCTGCAATAGCAGCAGCAGCGGCAGCAGCTTCAGCTTTCTTGCGCTCGATGGTTTCTGTTGTTTTCTCTACGTTCAATGGAATCAAGCTACCTTGAGCAATCCATGAGTAGATACCACGAAGCAAGACACCAGTAGGTTTAGTCTTGGTTCCTAACTGACGAATCTGGTGAGGAACACCATAAACCCAAGTTGACATACGCTCACCTGTCAAATAGCGCAAGCTATCCTTGTTAATCATTACAGAATCACCAATCTCCATTGGAGCGCCAGATTCATACACGAAGGTCACTTCGGATGAGGAGGCTGAAGATTCTTGAGCGAATAGAGCAGGCACCTGTATGGTGGCAAAAATTGCCACCAACAGGGATACCTTCAACATTTTATTATTCATTTTTGTTTTCATTTGTTTTCCTCCCATGATTATTTAACGATATAACGTAGGGTTACTTTATCATTCTCGCTTTGAACCTCTACCATGTAGTAGCCTTGCATTGTAGCTGCCTTGAAGACAAACTCTGTTGCTTCTGCAGCTGTGTAATTCTCGATCAACTCACCGCTGGTGTTGAATACACGTACTTCGGTAGATGGATTCAAATTCAAGATGCGGAGTTGTTCACTTGGCTCTGCAATGGTTGGAACCAATTGAGGTGCTTTAACGGCTGCACTACTGCTCAATACAGTCGTACGCATGATTTCTTGACACTCACCAGATACCATCTCGTGGACAATCAACGCATAGTAAGAATCTGGCATTACAGAACCGTCAAATGCAGTATGATAGTATCCTGTATGTACAAGTTCATCCAGTTCAGCAGGATTACCCAAACGGTTGAGAGCATCAAATGCGTTATCCACTTCGCCTACCACCTTGAACCATTGTACATCACCTTCTGCTGGTGTCCAACCGAAGATACTGTCAATAGCATTCAGGTTGATTACCATCATACGACCGCCATACTTGCTCTCCGCAGGAATTTTGTCATAAGCTACAAAGTTCTCTGGATCTGGGATATGGAGATGCAATGTTGCTTGATACTCGCAACCATTCTCATTTGGCAAGGTCAAAGTATGCTCACCTGCTGTAGCGAAGGTTACACCATTCCATGTGATGGTTTCACCTGGACAGATGGTATCGTACTCTACAACGTCTTCTGGAGTTGCATAAACGGTCAATGTCAATACATGAGTGGTCTTGCTGCATTCGCCATCAACGGTGTATGTATAAGTATCTGCCTTATCACATGTTACGGTTACACCTTCTACTACGGTCCAGATGTATGGCAACTCAGTCTCGCAGATTGCCACTGGAATTGCAGCCAAAGTAGTCTCTTCTACTTTGTTTACAGTCAATTCAAGTACATGAGTGGTCTTGCTGCAATCGCCATCAATTGTATAGGTGTAGGTATCTGCCTTATCACATGTTACGGTTACACCTTCTACTACGGTCCAGATGTATG
>CALZHO010000039.1 GCA_945787425.1 uncultured Bacteroidales bacterium | reverse complement strand
CTGTGTCGCCCTATTTTTTTATGGTAGCATGTATCAATATGCAATCGCAAAGATCACGCGCTGTGTGCTGGGTTTGCCTGTATAAATACATTGACCCGGTGTCTTGTCGCCTTCGAAAGGAATACAGCGGATAGTGGCTTTGGTTTCGGCTTTGATTTTCTCTTCGGTCTCCGGTGTACCATCCCAGTGGCAAAGCAGGAAGCCGGGTTTCTTAATTTCCTCTTTGAACTCTTCCCATGTATTTACCTCGCGGGTATTAGCAAGACGGAAATCGAGTGCCTTTTGATAGATATTATCTTGAATCTCCTTGAGCAGGTTTTGGATGGTCTCCACAATATTATCGAACGAAACAGTCTCCTTGGTCATAGTATCGCGGCGAGCGAGTTCGATCGTGCCGTTCTCTAAGTCACGACCACCCATAGCGAGGCGCAAAGGGACACCCTTGAGTTCGTATTCAGCAAACTTGAAGCCAGGAGTTGTCTTGTCGCTGGCATCTACTTGTACGCGGATGCCGAGTTGCTTGAGTTGGTCAGCCAGCGGATTGAGTTTCTCCATAAGGGCATCGAGTTGGTCTTGCTTCTTGAAGATAGGCACGATAACCACTTGAATTGGCGCGAGATTTGGAGGAAGAACTAAACCGTTGTCGTCAGAGTGAGTCATAATGAGTGCACCCATAAGGCGGGTAGAGACACCCCAAGAAGTAGCCCAAACATACTCGTATTTATTCTCGTTGGTGAGGAACTGTACATCGAATGACTTAGCGAAGTTTTGACCCAAGAAGTGGCTTGTGCCAGCTTGCAACGCCTTACCATCCTGCATCATTGCCTCGATAGAATATGTATTGAGAGCACCAGCGAAACGTTCGTTTGGCGATTTGACACCCTTCACAACAGGGATAGCCATCACTTTCTCTGCGAAGTCAGCATATACATCCAACATAGTGGCTGCAAAGTTCTCTGCTTCCTCCTTGGTGGCATGAGCAGTATGCCCCTCTTGCCAGAGGAACTCAGCAGTACGCAAGAAGAGACGAGTACGCATCTCCCAACGCATCACGTTACACCATTGGTTGCATAGTATGGGGAGGTCGCGGTAAGAGGATATCCAGTTCTTGTAGGTGGACCAGATGATTGTCTCGGAAGTAGGACGGATGATGAGTTCCTCTTCGAGACGCGCATTAGGGTCAACTACAACACCTTTTCCCTCTGGATCATTCATGAGACGGTGATGCGTAACCACAGCGCACTCCTTAGCGAAGCCCTCAACGTGCTCCGCTTCACGACTAAGAAATGATTTGGGGATAAGCAATGGGAAATAGGCATTTTTAACGCCTTTCTCTTTGAAACGACGATCCAGCTCCGCTTGAATCGTTTCCCAAATAGCATAACCATATGGCTTGATAACCATACAGCCACGTACAGCTGATTGCTCAGCTAAATCTGCTTTTACTACCAATTCGTTGTACCACTTCGAGTAATCTGTAGCTCGAGGGGTGAGTTTTTGAAAGCTTGCCATTATAGTATTGATATTTTTAGTTCAGTGTTGTTTAGAGTTGTTTAGTGTTGTTTAGTGTTGTTTAGTGTTGTTTAGCGTAGCGGATATGATTTTCGAAGTTGTTCAAATTGCTCGGGCTGGGCCTTGAGTTGGTCAGAAATGCGCTTTAACCAACCAGATTCCGAATCTCCGTGCAAAGGTACTAATTTTTTGTTGATTGACAAAATAGGAAGCGAGAAAAATTCACAAAAAGCCCGTAAACACATCTCACTGGCGCGCATTTTGCCCAAAACAGAGTAACCAGCAATGTGAAAAGATGCCAAATCGACGTGTTGCAGTAGCGCCTTGTTGACCTGCGGTTCTCCTTCCCAACAGTCGATTGCGCTGAACAGGCGATGAGGCGATGAGGGAATAAGGTATGATAAGAGAGCTTGTTCATCGATAACCCCACCACGGGCGGCATTAATAATCAGCGCATTCTGCTTGCAAAGACGCAACACCTCTGCATCGCATAAATGGAAAGTGGGATATTCTCCACCATGGGTTAGCGGTGTGTGGAAAGTGAGAACATCGCATTGAATAGCAATTTCCTTAAGCGTTTTCCCGATGCCTAATGGCGGGTCAGAAAGCATTACTTCATAGCCCATATGACTTGCCATGTCAGCCACCAACTTACCTACGTGGCCATAGCCGACCACTCCAATCGTCTTGCCATGGGCTTGAGGACGCAATGTGCTCAACACTTCTTGTACATAGTCACAGACAGCCTGTGCATTGCAGCCTGGACACGAAACCCAATGAACACCTGCCGCACGACAATAATCTTGGTCTATATGATCATAACCAATAGTGGCTGTTGCGACAAAACGTACACGGCTACTCGCAAGCAATTCCTTATTTATTCTCGTGCGCGTGCGCACGAAAAGAGCATCTGCTTCACGAACAGTATGCGCGTTTATTTCCTCTGGAGAAAGAAAGACAGCTTCTGCAATCGGATCAAACACACCTTCCAAGAAAGGAATCCCTTTGTCAACAACTACGCGCACCTTATTATTCAATATTGTATATTATCTATTAAGCGCACTGGACCACAATATACGGTCACACATCCTACCGCATTCTCAAACGAATCTGTAGGTTGAAGGGTCGTTTTATCCACAATGTCGTAGTATTCCACCTCTAATCCCTCAATGGCATTAATGGTATCTATCACTTGCTGCTGCACCTGTGATACGGAAGCCTTTTTTGCCCACTCCAACGATGAGAGAAGCGTTTGAGATATGCCTACTGCTATTTGTTTCTCTTGCTCTGACAAACGCTCATTGCGGCTACTCATGGCTAAACCATTTGTTTCGCGTACAATAGGACAACCAATAATTTGCAATCCCTTGTAACGCTCTGCCAAATCAGATCGCTCTACCATATGGCGAATGATGGCTAATTGCTGAAAGTCCTTTTCGCCAAAATATGCACGCGTTGGTTGCACCAAATCAAATAGGCGACTTACCACCTGCACAACCCCATTGAAATGACCAGGACGCATTTTTCCCTCCATCACTTGATCTAACCCATTGAAGTCAAAAGAGAATGGTTGTTCCATTTCCTCTTTGCTATACATCTCTTCTGGAGTTGGTGCAAAGACAAAATGTACTCCCAGCGACTCCAACAACACAGCATCTTTTTCTAAGTTACGAGGATATTTCAATAGGTCCTCCGCATTATTAAACTGGGTAGGGTTCACGAATACACTGACATAACAAACTTCGTTTTCACTACACGCGCGCTGAATCAGCGAAGCGTGTCCCGCATGAAGAGCACCCATAGTAGGTACAAAACCGATGGTCTTGCCCTGACGAGTACAAGCTTTTACCTGACGGATTAGTTCGGATTTTGTGGTTATAATTTGCATAAATAATTCAAATATTCTGTTATTTTTATCGAAAAAGTCTGCAAAGGTACAACATTTATGGGAAAAAAGAAAGTTTTTTGCAAAAAAATTATGCCATCTCATTTTTTTTTCGTACCTTTGTAGCGGGAAAGTGTTATCATTTAACTAATACAATTATGAAAGAGCCCAAACGTATTTTATTTGTTTCACAGCAGATATATCCATTTTTGGATACAGAAAGCCCTATACGCTTGCGTAACCGTCAAATGCCTGAGTATTTCCAATCCAAAGGTTTTGAGACCCGAACTTTTATGCCTAAGTTTGGTGAAATCAACGAGCGTCGCAACCAGTTACACGAGGTGATTCGGTTGTCGGGTATCAATCTCATTATCTCTGATTCGGATCATCCACTCTTGATCAAAGTGGCGAGTATTCAATCTGCCCGTATTCAAATTTACTTTATCGACAATGATGTTTATTTTCATCGTCGCAAGGATATAGTGGACGCTGAAGGCAATGAGTACAAAGATAACGACGAGCGTTGTATCTTCTTTGCAAGAGGCGTGTTGGAAACCATCAAGAAATTACGTTGGACACCAGACATTATCTGCTGTTCGGGTTGGATGTCGGCATTGGTTCCGCTGTATGTAAAGAAAGCATATCACGACACACCTTTCTTCAGTGGCACAAAAGTAATATTGTCATTGGATAATGAGGAATACACTACTCCGTTTGGTACTAAGTTTGTGGATAAACTGATGGTAGATGGCATGTTGCAAGGCGATGTGCGCAGTATTGCAGGATTACCTGTGGGATACGAAGACCTGATGCGTTTAGCTATTGATAATTCAGATGCAGTAGTACTGGATTCTCCATCTGTCAACACGCGTTTGTGCAACTACTTGCACAATAGTGGAAAGACCACACTGCCATATAGTGAAGAGGATAACAAAGATGCATTCTATGCATTTTGTAATAGTTTGATATCAGAAGAATGAAATTGAATCAATATATTTATACATTATTATTTATTTGTATTGCGCTCGTATCAAGTTGTCAAAATGATGTGCTGAACGCAGGAGCATCCACATTGGGTACAGAGGATCATATTTCGGTTAAATCAGATACATTCTCCGTCTCATCATCTCTGCAAGAATGTACTGCGATTTATTTGACACCTGACTCTTTCTTACTGGGTGAATGCGATACGCATTTTGGCACGATAAAAGCGGATATTCTTACACAATTTGCATGTCCAGAGGGATACAAATACCCTTATGCCGATAGAGCAACAGTGGATTCTGTAGTTCTCCGTCTATACTATAAGAATTGGTATGGCGATGGATTAGCGCCTCTGGGCATTTCGGTATATGAGATGGATAGAAGCACGCTGGATTATGAAAGTCGTTATCCGAGCGACACAGCTATCACCTCTTTTTGCAGCATGGAAGATTCCACCTATATCTCCAGGCAGTCACATATCTGCTTTGCTGGTGTGCCTACGGATTCTGCCTATTCCTCTGACAATACACCTATTTCATGTATTTCCATTAAGTTGAGCGATGCTTTCGCCAAACGCTTTTTCAAGGTTCAAGATTTCAAATCGCAAGAAGAGTTCAACCATGCCTTCAAAGGGTTATATATCGTTAGTGATTTTGGCGGAAGCACCGTACTCTATGTGAAACATATAGACTTGTCCGTTTACTACCACTTCCCATCTCCACGTCCAGAACAACAAGACTCTATTATCCGCAACACCAAAACGTTCTATGCCAACTCGGAAGTAAGACAAATCAATCGCTATATTTACCCCGATAGAGAGCAAGTTCTACAGGAATTACAGCAGAAAACCGACACAAATTACATCGTTTCACCAGCTAATATATACACACGTTTGTCTGTGAGTATGTATGCTATTTACGAGCAGATAAAACAGCAATTGGGCGATCCAGACAATTATCGTGTATATGTAAATAAAGCCAATTTAACCGTTGACGTACTACATAACGACTCCACATCTTCCCGTCCTCGAGACCAATGGAATGTACCAGCCTCTTATATGCTTCTGGTACAAGAAGAGAAAATGGAATCATTTTTTGCGAACAACGAATTACCCTCTGACACATTGGCTATTTTAGGCGCATTAAGTTCGAGTGTAGATACCCTTGGTAATATATCTTATTTCTACTCTTATGACTTATCTGCCTTATTAACAAAGCAATTACGCTCTAACGCGCTGGTGGATGAATTGGACTTTCTGTTGGTTCCTGTGGCTGTTGGAACTGCCTCTTCTACATCTTCGACCATCACTTCGGTCAAGCCATTGCAAACAATTTCTACTACCCACATTCGCTCTGCAAACAACAGCAGTCAGCCTATGGATCTGGAATTAGTATATTCGGGATTTAACAAGATGTGGACCACATCGAAGTAATATCTTCATTTCGTTCATCACATAAAAAAAGAAACGACCAATTATCTGGCCGTTTCTTTTTTATATTTTTGACAGGCATTAGCCAATCATCTCTTGATAAGCAGCTGCGTCCAACAAGGTTTCCAATTCAGCGCTATCTTGAATTTGAATCTTAATCATCCAGCCTTCGCCGTAAGGGTCGTTATTCACCAATTCGGGTTGATCATTAATCACCTCATTGACCTCCAACACTTCACCAGCTACAGGCATATTCAAATCGCTAACGGTTTTTACTGCTTCTACAGAACCGAACACTTCGTTTTGAGCTAATGTCTCTCCTTGTGTATTAATATCAAGGAAGACAATCTCGCCTAATTCGGATTGAGCATAATCCGTGATACCAACATAAGCTACTTCACCTTCCACACGAATCCATTCGTGCTCACGGGTGTAACGCAATTCAGCAGGGATATTCATACAATTGTAATATTAAAAAATTATTAATTTTGTTCATACACATCGTCTCCTAATATACTCATTGCACAGCGGAAGCCAATGGTATTGGAAGATTTGCTTTGATCCAAGTAACGGCGCGTTGTTGGGTTGAGCCAATAGATACGATCGTTCCAAGAGCCGCCCTTGTACACACGTGTGGTATTTGTGATATGAGGAGCCAAAATATCAGTAGGATCTATTTTTACCTCAGCCATTTGCTCTTCAGTCAAGCCTACCGTATCCAGAGGATAATCTGTATCAATGCGAGATGTGATATCACCATCCTTGAAGTTACGTTTATCATCTTTAGAGTCAAATGCAATAGCCATGCATCCTGTAGGGGTTAAGACAGGATTACCATTCGCATCTTTTTGGAGAACCGAGTACACATTTCCACGATATGGGTTATACTCTGTCATTACACTAAAGCTCGTTTCGCGATACACGTCTAACACCCATTCGTTGACATTACCCGACATATTGTACAATCCAAAGTCATTTGCAGCAAAAGCATCTACTGGAGCTGTAATCACATAGCCGTCGTTAGGTGCGCCAGCGATTCCCATCATATCACCTCTACCACGAACAAAGTTGGCCATCATTTTACCCTTGCTCTTCTTGCTCAAATCACGAGGGTGTATACCTGACCATGGATAGATTTTTCCATTAGAAGGGCTACCATAATTATCATCGTCTGCCATAGGTGCAAAGGCAGCATACTCCCATTCTGCCTCTGTAGGAAGGCGATAACCTATAACAAATATACCATCGG
>CALZHO010000038.1 GCA_945787425.1 uncultured Bacteroidales bacterium | reverse complement strand
TTTAATTCAGATAGTTCCTTCTTCTCAGTAGTCTTGACCTCAGGTTTGACTGGCGTAACGATTGTTTTGTAACCCACATAGGAGATTACAAGATTCTTTACTCCCGCAGGCACTGTCAATTCAAAGAAACCATCAAAGTCCGTAACAGTACCTACTGTTGTTCCTTCAGCCACAACGCTGGCACCAATCGCTCCAACGCCAGCTTCTTCTAATACCGTACCCATAACCTTAGTTTGAGCAACCGCACAAACCACCAAGGATAAGGTAATTAACAAACAGTAAAATCTTCTCATTATAATAAATATTTAAAACTTTCTATTTTTTCAATTTACAAACATTTCACTAATCCCCTCATAATAAAACCATTAACATAGAAACATGAGAAAAAAGTATATAGTACTCCTCATAATTTACGCATAATTTCCTTATAGTTGAGAACAAAATGCGTGCAAAGTTACAACTTTTTTTTCATATACGCAAATATTTTTCACAAAAAAATGCAAAAAATATGTTTTACAGCATACTTTTGCCATATTCCTTATAATATACGCGCGTGCGCGATAAGGAGAAAACGATATACAATAGAGGACAAGTCGAGGCGAGGATCAGGTTAGGAGCATTTTAGGAAGAGGCGTGGGGTATTCACGGGGTATTCATATGTATCGGTTACGCGACGAAGCACACAAGCAGCGGGGGGGGGTATCACCAATGAAAACAATGATAACAATTGTAGTATATTACAAAAAATAGCAGATGAATAAAAAAGAGCAATAATGCCCCACTTTTCACCACTTTTCAGATAATATTCATAACAAACTGATTAACTGACATTTAAGATGTTGAAAACTTTGTTGAAAATATACTTAAAAACATATTGAAACATTTTTTGTGGGGAAAAGTGGGGAAATATCAAATATTTTTTGTAACTTTGCAGCGGAATTCAGAAAATTAAGAATTTGAAATGATGAATTTTGAGTTATGAACACGTTTATTGGAAACATAGAAGCACGGTTGGACGGAAAGGGTCGCGTGTTTATTCCTGCTAACTATCGCAAGATAATGGCAGAGATGGGTTCAGCGCATATCATCATGCGTAGAGATACGGACAATGAATGTGTTATCTTCTACCCCGAACATGTGTGGCACGCGAAAGTGAGCGAACTGCGCAACGCCCTCGATGAATGGGACCCAGAAGACCAAATGATACTCATGCAGTTTATGTCCGAAGCCGAAATACTGGAGATGGACAGCCAAGGACGCGTACTGCTGCAAAAGAAAAATCTGGAAATGATTGGTGCTCAACAAGATATACTATTCGTCGGTATGCTTGACCGCTTCGCGATATGGAACCCAACCGTATTCGCAGAGAAACAAATGCCACAAAAAGACTTGGCAGAGCGCATCAGAATACGCATGAAATCCCAGCCTAAACATACTATCAATTAAACCTAACCAACTATGAATGAGATTTATCACATTCCTGCAATGCTGAGAGAGACAATCCAAGGGTTGAATATTCAACCCAATGGATTGTATGTGGACGTGACCTTTGGTGGAGGAGGACACTCGAGGGCTATCCTTGAGGCGATGAGGCAAGGGGCGAAAGGCAACAGGCAAGGGGCAAAAGGGAAGTTGTACTCTTTCGATCAGGATTTGGATGCGTATCGCAATGCGATGGAATCAAACCGCTTTGCTGTCGAAAGTCAGACCGCTTCGCTGTTAGACCACTCGCCAGGCTCGTTGTCAGACAATTGGCAGTTTGTGCATAGCAACTTCCGTTATCTACGGAACTTTATGGATTACTACGGTGTGGAGCAGATAGATGGTTTGTTGGCAGACTTGGGAGTGTCATTCCACCATTTTGACTGTCCAGAAAGAGGATTTAGTTTTCGTTTCTCTGCTCCATTGGATATGCGAATGAATCAGACGGGCGGCAAAACAGCAACCGACATACTGAACACCTACAGCGAAGAAGACCTCGCGCGCGTATTATATATATATGGTGAGCTGAAAAACTCGCGTCAACTGGCAAAGAAAATCGTGAAAGCGAGAGAGAAAAAGGCAATAGAACGGACGGAAGAGTTGGTTTCCTTGGTGATGGGACGCCCCGTAAAGCTATTGGACGCTGCTTCGCAGTCACTGGATAATGGATATAAGGAATTGGAGATACCTACAGGGGCGAAGAAAGAGTTGGCGAAGGTGTTTCAAGCCCTGCGCATAGAGGTCAACGACGAAATGGGGGCTCTGCGCGAAATGCTACTCGCCGCTAAAGACCTATTGAAGCCCGAAGGAAGAATAGCCATACTGACCTACCACTCGCTGGAAGATAGAATCGTGAAGAACTTCCTGCGCTCGGGCAATCTGGAAGGAATAATAGAAAAAGACTTCTACGGCAATATATTGACACCATTTCAGGTGATTGAAAAAGGATTGACCGCCAGCGAAGAAGAAGTAGAACGCAACCCAAGAGCCCGAAGCGCAAAACTGCGCGTGGCGGAGAGATTAGATGTGAGAGGTTAAAGGTGAAAGGTGAAAGGTTAGAAGTTAGAAGTTAGAGGTTATGAAATTTTCGATAAAGGACATATTAAGCGGAGATATATTGGCTCAACAGTGGGTACGAAGACAATACAAACTGACGCTGCTGATATGCGGATTGTTTTTTGTGTATATCTATTTTGGCTATCAGTCAGAACGCCAACAAGATAGACTAAACGACCTCAACAAAGAATTACAAGACGCCTACTTCACCCAACAAACCATCAACGCACAAGTGATGACTATGACACGACAGTCATCCATCTCCAAACTGCTGGAAGAACAAGGGAGCAACCTCAAAGAGAGCCACCGCTCCGCGATAAAAATAGAATAACCTACTTAGAACCAACAAACTATGAGCGAAAAAACAAAAACAACCATTCTCATCTTTGCCATTATCTTTATCTTGATAACGGGCGGATTTGTGGCGGTAGTAGCCAAAATTGTCTATCTACAAACAGTAGAATATGAGAAATGGGAAAAACTCAGCGGTGCCAATCGCTCCAAGACGACCAACCCCATTCCAGCTAGACGCGGCAATATATACGATGCGCAAGGCCGCCTGCTCGCCAGCAGCATTCCTCAATACAACCTATACATGGATACACGCGTCGAGGCCCTGCACCAAGGTGGCGACACACTGTTCTGGCAATACGTGGATTCCATATCCGACGGACTGAGCCGAATCATCGGCGATAAGTCGCCCGACGATTATCGCAACCGCATTATCACTGCCTTTCGTGGTCGCACCACCAGAGAACAAGATGTGCGTCTAACCGCCCAGCGAGTGAGTTATACACAGAAAAAAGAGATAGAACAGCTGCCATTGGTTCGTCGTGGACACTACAAGAGCGGTATCTATTTCCGTGACGTAAATCGCCGCTCTAAGCCATTTGGCAGTTTAGGTAGCCGCACCATTGGTAGTATATACGGCGACAACGGACATGGCAACGCAGGTATCGAAAAACGTTTCGATCAATACTTATGCGGCAAAGATGGCGAGAGCAGTCTGGAACGCGTAGCAGGACACAAACAGCATATACCTATACGCGAAGCAGAAAGCGGTGCGGACGTCTATACCACATTGGACGCCAATCTGATGGATATTTGCGAAAGCAGTCTGCGCAAGCAAATCACTAAGAATCAAGCCGATTGGGGGTGTGTGATACTGATGGAAGTGGAAACAGGAGAAATAAAAGCCATGTGCAACCTGGATCAAGGCAACGATGGCAACTACTATGAGTCAGCCAACCATGCCGTGATACGCGTGGAGCCAGGTTCGACATTCAAAACAGTTGCGCTGATGGCAGCATTGGACGACAAAAAGGTGGCCATCACCGATAGCATCGAAGTATGGAGAAAAGGATGGAAATACTACTCCTTATCCCACAACGACGCCCACCCCGCTGACACCACCTACACCATCCGTCAGGCACTGGCAGTGAGTAGCAACATCGCCTTGGCACGCATCGTGACAGAAGGATATGAGGGCAGCGCGAAGAAATTTATACAGAAACTCAACCGTATGGGATTGAATGACAGCGTGGATTACATCATCCCTGGCGCTCAACAAGCCCTTATCAGGGAGCCCAACGACACCGTGACCATCTCCAAAATGGCATACGGATATTCTGTAGAACTCAGTCCGTTGCAGATGTTAATGTTCTACAACGGCATCGCCAACAATGGAAAAATGATTACTCCCGTACTGGTGAAAAAAGTGTGCAAAGGCGACAAGACCATCGAGACATTTGAGACATCTGTGGTGCGCAACCGTATGTGCAGTGCCTCCACGCTGCACGACATAAAGGACTGTCTGCACGATGTGGTTTGGGATAATGACTTAGGCACCGCCTCGGTCAATCCATGGGGTATGCGCAAAGCGCAAAGCAAACTGGTGCCTATTGCAGGTAAAACAGGTACGGCACAAATACAAGGAAATCAAGGATATAGCAGCAATAGGCACCGTATGTCGTTTGTGGGGTACTTCCCTGAAGATAAGCCACAATACAGTTGTATCTGCGTGATTCACGGCGCAAAAAACTACGGATATTATGACGCAGGTATGGACTGCGGTAGCGTGGTGAGAAATATCGCTGAGAAAACTATGGCATATACCAATGAGTATGTGATTAAGGATGGCGAATTAGTGTTTGTAAAAAAATGAGTAGGATTATGACGATTAGTGAACTCATCAAAGGAATTGAGGTGTTGCGCACGGTGGGTGACGCAAGCAAAGAAGTGACTGATATTCAGTTTGATTCGCGCCGCGTAGGTGAAGGATGTTTGTTTGTGGCGCAAGTGGGTACTGCCGCCGATGGACACGCATATATTGAATCGTGTGTAGCACAAGGGGCAGTAGCTGTGGTGCTGGAGAAAGAAGAATATATCAAGAACGATGGCGTATGCTATATCCTGGTGAAAAACAGTGATGAGGCGTTAGGTAAGATGGCACACTATTGGTATGGTGAACCAAGCAAGAAACTGAAATTGGTGGGCGTGACGGGCACGAATGGCAAGACAACGACTGCGACATTATTATATAAGTTATTCAAAGCATTGGGCTACAAGGCAGGATTGCTATCAACCGTGGTGAACTATGTGGATGACGAGGCAGTGGCTGCGACACATACGACGCCTAACGCATTGGAACTGAATGCATTGCTATACAAAATGGTAGAAGCAGGCTGTACGCATGCCTTTATGGAGGTGAGTAGCCATGCTATTGCACAAGAGCGTATTGCAGGACTGGAATATGCAGGGGCATTGTTCACAAATCTGACACGTGACCACCTGGATTATCACAAAACCTTTGATAATTACCGTGATACAAAGAAGGTCTTGTTTGACCGATTGGGCAAAGAGGCCTTTGCTATAACGAATGTAGATGACAAGAATGGATTGGTGATGACACAGAACTGCCACGGTCGCGTGCTGACTTATTCTACTCATAGTATGGCAGATTTCCGTGGCAAGATATTGGAGGAGGGCTTCGATGGTATGCTGCTGCGCGTACAAAGTACGTTGGGTGCGGTGAATACGGAAGTGTTTGTGCCGCTGGTAGGTCGGTTCAATGTGAGCAACTTGCTGCTGATTTATGGCGGCGCGGTGGCGATGGGCGAAGATGCAATGGAGGTATTGCGTATCTTGAGTGGCTTGCAGCCTGTGAATGGACGGTTTGAGACCATCCGTTCGCCAAAGGGCTGGACAGCAGTGATAGACTACGCCCATACACCCGACGCGGTGGAGAATGTACTGAAGACTATCAACGAGATTGTGGCGACGAATATAGGAAAACAGTCTGCCCCTGCGCAAGTGATTACAGTGGTAGGTTGCGGTGGGAATAGAGATAAAGGCAAACGTCCGATTATGGCGAAGAGCGCATATGAATTGAGTACGCAACTGATTTTGACATCTGATAATCCTCGCGATGAAGAACCTTCTGATATTCTGAAAGATATGGCAGCTGGATTGACCAACGAAGAGTTGCACCATACGCTGATTATAGAAGATCGCGAGTCGGCTATCAAGACGGCTTGCACGTTGGCCCGACAGGGCGATGTGATACTGGTGGCAGGCAAGGGACACGAAGATTATCAGATAATTAAGGGAGTGAAACACCACTTTGATGACCATGAGGTGGTGAAAGGATGTTTATAGTTTAGAGAACGCCGCAAAGCGGCTACAGGTTAGAGTTTAAAGGTAGTAGTTATGATATACGAATTATTTCAGTTATTAGGTGATGTGCCAGGGGCACGATTGATGACCTATATCTCGTTTCGCGCGATAGTGGCGGGCGTGATGGGTTTGTGTATTAGTATCTGGGTCGGCAGATGGTTTATAGAACTGCTCAAACGCAAAAATATCTCGGAGACACAGCGCGATGAGAAGATCGACCCATTCAATGTCGCCAAGAAAGGGGTGCCAACCATGGGCGGAGTGGTGATTATCGCTGCAATGCTGATCCCCTGTCTATTGATGGGCAAACTGAGTAATGTATATATGATTCTGATGCTTATCACCACCGTGATTCTGGGCACTTTGGGTTTTGCCGATGACTATATCAAGACCTTCCGCGGCAACAAAGATGGATTGAACGGTTGGGTGAAGATTGCAGGACAAATCACATTGGGATTGATTGTGGGACTGACCCTTCGCTATAGCCCAGAAGCCACTATGCATGAGCGCGTTACATCATATATAGAGAATAATATCACCGTTTTTGAAAAATCGCCAGAGGTGAAATCCACCCGCACCACTATCCCATTTGTGAAGGAACATAACTTCAATTATGCCGATATGTTTTCGTTCTTGGGCGAGAGCAACAAATACAAAGCAGGTTGGATATTCTTTGTGATTCTGACCATCTTAGTGGTGGCAGCCGTGAGCAATGGTGCGAACCTGAACGACGGTATGGACGGTATGTGTGCGGGTAACTCAGCGATTATAGGTGTGGCGCTGATTGTGCTGGCGTATATCAGCGGCAACGTGGTGTTCTCCGACTATTTTGATGTGATGTATATCCCTGGCAGCGAAGAACTTGT
>CALZHO010000037.1 GCA_945787425.1 uncultured Bacteroidales bacterium | reverse complement strand
CAACAATCTGCGCCAACTGCTATTGGAGTCGCCTTTAGGTCAGAAACGAGTGTTGGCTATTGACCCTGGTTTTCGAACTGGTTGCAAAGTGGTAGTGCTATCTGCACAGGGCGACCTGCTGCATCATACAGTAGTCTTTCTCAATACAAAGCAAGCTACCACTACCCTGCAATCGCTCATTCACCAATACCAAATAGAAGCTATCGCTATTGGCAATGGTACTGCCTCGCGTGAAACGGAGCAGATGGTTCGCTTCGCCATTGAGAATTATGAATTAAGAATTAAGCATCCCCCCCAAGTCTTCGTTGTCAGCGAAAGTGGTGCATCGGTATATTCTGCCTCTAAAACTGCACGCGAAGAGTTTCCTCATGAAGATGTAACTGTGCGTGGGGCAGTATCTATCGGAAGGCGGCTAATGGACCCATTGGCTGAACTGGTGAAGATTGACCCTAAGTCAATTGGTGTGGGGCAATACCAACACGATGTCAATCAAACGCGCTTGGGCGAGAGCCTTCAACAGACGGTGGAGAGTGTGGTCAACTGTGTGGGAGTGGATGTCAATACAGCCAGTAAACATATCCTTACTTACATATCAGGATTGGGTCCCACTTTGGCGCAAAACATCGTGAACTATCGCCAAGAGAATGGTGCTTTTCCTAATCGCAAAGCACTATTGAAAGTGCCTAAAATGGGAGCAAAGACCTACGAGCAGGCCGCAGGTTTCTTGCGTGTTACCAATTCCGATAATCCATTGGATAACTCGGCTGTCCATCCTGAGAGTTATGCCATTGTGGAGCGCATGGCTAAAGATTTGCATTGTACGGTAGCCGACCTAATGCAACAGTCCGAACTACGCAAACAGATTGATTTGTCGCGCTATGTAACCCATGCGGTGGGTATACCTACCCTCACAGATATTCTTCGTGAGTTGGAAAAACCCAGTCGCGATCCACGCACGCAGTTAGAGGAGTTTCACTTCGATGAATCGGTGCATACCATCGATGATTTGCAGGTGGGTATTGTATTACCAGGCATCATTACTAATATCGCCAATTTCGGTGCATTCTGCGATATTGGCGTGCACAAGGATGGACTGATTCATATATCCGAAATGGCAAACCGCCGTATCAGTAGTCCCAACGAAGTGGTATCATTACACCAACAGGTGCGTGTGCGCGTGAAGGACATTGATTACGCGCGCGGAAGAATACAACTATCGCTGAAGTAATAGCCCATAGGGCGTCCATTATCCAAAAAAGAGTTCGGAATATCC
This sequence comes from uncultured Bacteroidales bacterium, assembly GCA_945787425.1. Classification (GTDB taxonomy): domain Bacteria; phylum Bacteroidota; class Bacteroidia; order Bacteroidales; family Paludibacteraceae; genus Colicola. The sequence continues at coordinate 5,817 of CALZHO010000037.1, read as the reverse complement.
GAACTCTTTTTTGGCGTATAGGTCAAATAATAATCTAAATCATCTTTTATAAGCAATACGATTGCTCTTTTATATTTTAATCTAAATCATCACTATCATCAATATAGTAATGCCCTTCTTCTTCATGTTTCTTATTGAACTTAGAATAGTAATACTGAGCATATTTACCATACTTACCATAACGACCATAGTTGCTACCATATTTCTTTTTTCCATAGCCATAGCCATAACCATAGCCGTGTCCATAGCCATAGCCGCCATAACCGTAGCCATAACCATAGCCATAGCCGTAACCATAACCATAGCCGCCATGTGCACGATCCACTTGCACATCAGACAATACAAGATTAATCTTATCCTTATGGTTGAGCGATAATGCCTGCAAGGTTTGCTCTGCAAACTTCTTGTTCGTTTCCATACAACGAATAACGAACAACGTAATATCCGTCTGCTCAATCAATGCCAGAGCATCAGGCACCATTCCGACAGGTGAAGAGTCCACTATAATAAACTCATAGCGCTGACGCAATGTCTGCAACAAGTTTGTCAACTTATCGCTACGAACCAACTCACCGGGGTTAGGAGGAATAGTTCCTGCGGGTATAATATCAAACCCTAATGCTTCATGGTGGATAATGATATCTTCCAATTCGCAATCTCCAATCAGATAGTTTGTAACGCCCACTCGCGCCTCAATACCTAATTTATCATGCACGTTAGGCTTACGAATATCCATATCCAACAATATGGTTGAGTGTCCCGTCATGGCATATTGTGCCGCCATATTCGTACTAATAAATGTCTTACCATCACCCGATTGAGTAGATGTAATCGTAATGGCAATATTCGTCTTTCGCTGAACGATAAACTCTATTCGCAATCGGATACTACGCAACATCTCGGCATATCCTGAACGTGGATGTTTTTGTGCGTGCAATGGATTTTGAGATTTCACGCGGCGCAATGTACCAATGAGTTTGAAATCGCCCAATTTCTCAGCTTCTTTTGGATTACGCACTTTATTATTCAACAACTCCGACAAAATAAGTATGAGCAAAGGTATCACTAATCCAATGGCCATGTAAGCAACCATATTTTTGCGTTTTTCCTTGCTATTCATAGAGCGAGTGGTACGCGCTCTATCCATAATCTCGCTATCAGGTGTATTACGTGCTTTTTGAATCTCTGCTTCAGCGCGTTTTTGCAAGAAGAAAGTATAATAATTGTCATCAATGCGATAGTTACGCTCAATAGCAACCATCTGCAACTCTTTTTCTGGTAGATTTTGAATATCGTACTCTACTTCTCTCAAACGTGCAGATAAGTCTTGTTTTTCTATTTCAAGCGATGCCTTCATGGATTGCACCAATTCTGCTATTGCCGTTTTCACATTATTAATATCGTTGGTGTATTTAGCATAATACACATTACGCTCACTCAGCTCGCCACGTTGGATATGCAAATCATTTAATTGTTGTACCAACGTCATCAACATTGGTTCATTCACTCCCACCGATACAGGTGCCACTACCGTACCTTGTTCTATCTTCTGCTCCAAATAATTCGTCAGGTAATTGAGATAGGTTTCTTTCAAACGCAATGCCATCTTCTGTTGGTCATATTGATTGACTTTTGCCATCAATCCTCCTGCATACGATGATACATCCACAAACTTATTCTCTTGACGGAAATCGGTCATTGCGCTCTCGCTTTGACTCAAACTAACTTGTAGAACACCCAGCTGTTGGTTGATAAATTCAATCGTTTTATCTGCCACCATATTCTTACGCTCTACACTATGCAACAAATAGATATCTGACAACTTATCAATGAAATCTCTATCGCGCTCGGGTGTTACACCCACCAGCTGAATACCCAAAATAGTACTTCGTTCCGTGATAAAGTTCAACTGCAATCGGCTTGAGAACTCATTTGTAAGTCCCTCTCGACTGCGGAAACGGAAATAGATATGCTGGCCTGAATGCATCATCATTTCCGTTGGCAGGATGGTAATATCAAACAACGGGGTATGTAACTCTTGACCATAATGCGCTGTATAAGCAAAGTCAAAATCATCATTACCATCAATCGTAATCAACAATGATCCATCCTTTTGTACAACACACTTGTATAAAAAATTATATGCAGTAGGATCTAAACGCGTATATTCTACTAAAATAGGCGTATTACGATAGATGTTACGTGTTTTGAATCTACCCTTAGTCATATACTCCACTTTCATGAATGGCAATGAGTCCACAGTACGCGATATCAAATCATAACTACCCAAAATAATCAATTGGTTGTTCACATTGCGATACCCTGCTTCCATACCAAAACCTTGCATCAGAGCCGAGTTGCCATATCCGCCACCCGATGATTCTTGGATAATCATCGTACCTGTGGTCAAATAGGTTTCCATCACTTTTCTATTCTTTAGATAAGCCAATGAGAAGGCAATTATCGCAGCTATCACAAAGAGATACCAGTGGTTGATAATCTTAAACACCCATTCCAAGATATCTATTCCCGAACTCTCTTCTTCCAACAGTGGTGCCTGTTGTAGCGGCTGAACCACTTGCTGCACTTGCTGAGCTGCAGAAGATGTCTGCGTTTGATTGGTTTGAACTTGTTCTTCTTGTGTCATATGCGTTAATTATTTTTTACTGATTATGATACAATTAATATTTTCGTTACCATATTCCTGGGATGTAATTGAGTACCGTGATCAACAAGGATACGGAACTTGTGATTAATGCCAAGAAGGAGCTATAACTTGTCTGCTTGTAAAAACTACCCGAATCACGACTTACGTAAATCAAGTCGTTGGGGTAAACATAGTAATATTTGGAATCAATAATTGAATTTGTTCGGATATCAAATTCCAACACTTCGGGTTCATTATTGCCATGCGGACGCACAATGCGTACATGGCGTCTATCACCCGAGTACATCAAATCGCCCGTCATTGCTAATGCTTGGAAAATAGTCAATCGCTCTTTGTAGATGGAGTAAGTTCCTGAATTGGCATCACCTAATACGGTAAATTGTTTGTTGTACATAGCCAATTTTACATCTGCATCAGGTATGATCTCACGCATAGCTTTACGCAAGGTATCTTGTGCTTCCAGTTCGGTAAGTCCTTCCAATTTAATAGGTGGCAGGAAAGGGATATCTACCGTACCATCCGAATAGATTCTATACGAATTAGCATATTGTCCTCCTGCGGATGAATTAGCAGACATCGTTTTGGCAATGGTTTCATCCATCGTTATCACACGATATATCACCTCATCGTTTACCTGCAAACGATAGGGTTGATATGGTACGGAATCATATTCGGGCAAGTCATTACGTTCCTGCAAAAGACCTACCTGACGATATCCGTAACAGCTTGTTAGCATAGTAGCCACTATGAAACAAAGTACGTACATTACATGTTGATATATTGCTTTCATTCTTTTACGCATAAAATGTCCAATACTACGTTTTTCTTCACTAATGCCCCTCAATTGAATTTATAATTCGAACTACCAAACCATATACAAAGCCACCGAATGCTAATGTAGTAGCAGCCACACTGATAGATGTTGTCACCGAGTTGATTCCAAAGCTTTGTCCTTTAATACGCTGTATATAAATCACATCATTGGGTTCGATATAATAATATTCGGAATTAATAATATCTTTGCTACGAACATCAAACACCTTTACTTCAGTCTGTCCCTCTTTCTCGCGCACGATACGTACCTTGCTTCTATCACCGAAGTCACCAATATCGCCAGCCATTGCAAGTGCCTCAAAAATAGTTACTTTCTCTTTCTGAATATTAAAAGTACCACTACCTCTATCACTAATCACGCTGAATGAACGGCGTACTATTTTCACCTCTACAGACATCATCTGATAGTCGCCATAACTCTTGATGAAGCTACTCAACTCATCCTCCAACACGCGTTTCACATCACGAGTAGTCATCCCGCGCACAGGTACACGACCTACCATAGGGAAGTCTATGCAGCCATCCTCTTGTACCAAATAGGTATAGAGGTCATAACTACCTCCTACACCGCCGCCACCTTGCAGCATTTGTACACCAATCGTACCACTTGATGAATTGAACATCTTATCCACGCGCTCATCCACCGAATAGACATAGATATATAATCGGTCACCTATTCGCAACTCATAATCCTCATACGATACAGTATCTGCATACTGAGGAATACCATTTTTCCCAGGCTCTTGCATGAGATTTACTCGCCTACTGGTCACACACGATGCCATCAGCAGGGGTAATAGAACAATCCATATTCTTTTATAGCACATAACTCTCGCCTCTAACTTTTAATCTGTAATCTGTCATCTATCACCTTTTTTCATCCCAGCCAAATGGATGTGGCGCCAACGGCATCTTAGCCAATGGGTGATAGTCGCCCACGAGGCCTATTGGATCAGCATGACGGATAGCACTCACAATTTCGATACTTGGACGCGCTTCTGAGATACGGAAACCATTGCCCGCTAATATCTGACGATAACTCTCCGTATGCAGCTCCGTGAATCCTTGGCTAAACTCAAACTCCTCGCCATCGATAGAGAGGGTACGATAGGTCTTCTTCTCGCCTTCCACCGCATTGGATGGCAAACATGCCGCATTGATACTTAGGAAGTAACGAACACGGGCACGCTTCAGTTGCAAGTATCCTGCCACACGATCAAACGACATCACATGCACAATATTTTGCTCCACCTCGCCAAACAGCCATTGCAGCATATCATAGAAATGCACACCTATGTTTGTCGCGATACCTCCGGCCTTGTGAATGTCACCCTTCCATGAACTGTAATACCACTTACCACGACTGGTGATATAGGTCAAATCCACATCATAAATCTTATCCTTGGGACCTTCCTCTATCTTTTTCTTGAGCGCAGCTATACGATCATGCAAACGCAGTTGTAGAATCGTATATGCTTTGTGCCCCGTCTCTTGCTCCAGCTCCACGAGGTTGTCGATATTGTATGGATTCAACACCAATGGTTTCTCACATATCACATCACAACCCAAACGCAATCCATAACGAATAAACGCATCGTGCGTATAGTTAGGCGTACAAATACTCATCCACGATAGGGGGTTATTCGTTCGCATCTGCTTGGAGCAGAAACGGTCAAACTGCTCGTGCTCCGTAAAGAACGAACAGTCTGGAAAACTACTATCCAAACGACCCACTGAATCAAACTTATCATAAGCCACCATCAGGTTGTTGCCCGTATCAGCAATCGCCTTGATATGACGTGGTGCGATGTACCCCGCAGCACCTATCAGTGCAAAATGCTGCACTGCGTTCGCATTGTGTTGTTCCATAAAATTCTCTTGCATATGTGTTTATTAAATTTCTTCGCGCATAATTTGCCGCTGCAAAGGTACAACAATTTTTTTATATATCCAAATAAAACGATCGAAACCGTAAAATTATTCCTGATTACCCTCAAAATATTTGTATATATGCATTTTTTACGCTCCCCTTTGCTCTATTTCCTCGATATAATTGTTATTTATCTCAAAGTATATGGCGCGCTTGCGGTATTTTTGAAGAACGAGCATAGTAACCCCTATGCGAGAGATGAGAAAACGCCATAGACGAAGAGAGAAAAACAAGTATATCGCTGAAGTTTGTTTGCTTGTGCGAGAAGAGCACCCCACGAAGCCACGAGCTTCGTCGGGGACCCCGCTTAGGTCGCCCCCCCCAGCGACCTCTATACGAGAGAGAAAGGCTACCTTCGACACATTTTTTTATGTGGTAGTGTGGT
>CALZHO010000036.1 GCA_945787425.1 uncultured Bacteroidales bacterium | reverse complement strand
GGAGTTTGGATTTACGCTGTTTTTGCTCTTTTCGCTTGTACGTATTCAACTCGTGTGTTTCTCGAAAGGAGCCACGATGAAGACGCGCAAGTTTCTCCTTGCGCGCCTCCTTCTCTTTGTCATAGTAGATGGGGCGATAATCCCACCCACGGGGTTTGGGTACTTTTGGAAAAAGAACCGACATTACTTAACGATCTCTTGGAATTGTTGATCGTATTGGTATTTAGCAAACTCAATATCGCTTTGTGCTTTCGCCTTCATTTGTGCATTACGTTGCACAGCCACTTTCAAGTTAGCATATACAGCGTCACGATCATTGGTACGAGCGCCAACAACAGCAGCCAAATAAGCAGTGGTAGCATTAGGTTTAGCAACGCGTGCCAATGTTTGGCGTGCAGCAGCATAGTCCTCGTTCAAGATTTGTTGAACAGCAGCGTTATTGGTAGCCTCTTTGCCATAAGCGGTCTTAGCAGCAGAATAATCACCCTTCATGGTGTAGAGTGTACCCATTGCCACTTTCAAATCGCCCTTAGTACCAGCCGCTTTGCCCAGATATTGCTCAGCTTGTGCCAGATCATTCTCTGCCATTGCTGCGATACCAGCGTTGTAGTTCACATCTGGGTTAGCAGGAGCCAATTGAAGTGCTTTAGCAAAACTTCTACGTGCATTAGCCACATCGCCTTGGTTGAAATACAACATACCAATATTGTTGAAAGAACGATAATCCGCAGGGAACAACTCTGATGCTGTGGTATAAATGGTCATTTTCTCAGCAGCATCAGCAGTGAGCGTAGCAGCATAAAGCAACTCATCAACATTCAATGCACGAGGATCGTTTTTAGCCAAAGCAGCAATCTCATCATCAGATTTACCAATCAAATCGGTAGTCAAGATTAGACGGCTACGACGCAATGCTGGCAAAATCTCATCTGCGATTGTTTTGTACACTGCGCTCAGGTTCTTAATTTGAGCCTCACGCTCCTCAGGATCGGTGTACATGCTCAACACGCGGAGAACCAACTCCTTGTCTTGGATGTTACTTGCCTCCATAGCTGCTTGGAAACCAGCCCAGTCCTCAGCGGTTACATTAGACTCAATATCAGCTGTTACTTTTGCTCTCTTGAGTTGGTTTTTCAAATACTTCTCTGCATTTGCTTGACGGGCGTCAGCCAACTTCTCGTTCAAGCCCTCAGAACCATCAGGAGAAGCATAACCAGCTACTTCAATTTTGTTGATTGCTTTGTTTTCAGCAGTATTAGCGTCCTTAATTGCAGCATGAAGGTCCTTCATCTCTTGGCTCTTCAATTCAGAATTGCGGAGTGTAGATTGTTGGATAAGGAAACGGATATCCGCTTCTTGTACCTCTTGAATAATGCGTTGGAACTTGTCAGCAGTAATTTGTGGTTTTACCTCTTCAGCAGAAGCAACTACCATCTTAGCAGTAGAAACGACACCATCAGCAATTTTCACATCTGGGATAACCACAGTCTTGTTACCAGAACGAGCTACGAAACGCAAATAGAGTTCCGATTTAGCCATTGCGGGTACATAATCAAAAGTAGCCACTTGTCTGTATTTACCACCCACACTGTAGTAAACCACTTGACCATTCTCTCTGGCTTTCTCACCAACATAAACAACAGATTGAGCCAAAGCCTCACCGCCTTCATATTTGAGAACAGGCGTGATGGTTAATACTGCATTTTTAGCAAATTTCTTTACAGGGAAAGTACCTGTAATCTCTGCTTCAACTTGATTGCCCACCACTGTAAGCGGACTTGGATTAACGGAAACTTGCTCTGGTTGAACAGCAGTTCCACAAGATGTCAGCACTGCAAGTGCAATAATTGACACAAGGAATAATGATTTTTTCATATAATTATAAATTTTTATTTGATTTTCGCTTATGCAATGTACTTCTTAACAAAAATCGTGCAAAGTAGAAAATTTACAGCGTGCAAAGGTACAAAAATATTTACGAATTACCAAATATATACGCATTTTTTATAAAAAAAATGTCATTTTTCTTTGTCCGATTGATTTCCGCGCCTTAATTCTTCATTTTTTCACAAAAAAAACGCGAAAATAACACAGTAGTTGTAGATTTGCGAAAAAAATTGTACCTTTGCGGGCGAAAACGAAGATAAACTCTTAGAGATATGAAAAAAATATTCTTTTTTGTGTTGTTATGCACAATACTGTTCGTAGGCTGCTCACCTTCTGACAGTGAGCAAGCACAAGCCTTGGTGGAAGAAGCATCACATCTGGTCAACAACGGACAATGGCGTCAAGCACGAATAGTCATGGACTCCTTACATCTGACATTCCCAAAAGAAGTTGCACAACGCCGTGTAGCGAAAGCACTCGAAGATAGCATCACCTATCTTGAAGCCCAACAAACACTCGCATACACAGACACACTTCTGCCACCACTCATCGAGCAAGCAGACCAACTCATCAAGCAGTTCAAATATGAGAAAAACGAAAACTACGAGAACCACGGCAAATATGTGCATCGTCTTCTCAACACAGGAAGCAACACCTCTCGTAATTTTCTTCAAGCGTATGTTCTTGACAACAGACAAACCGTTGTCAAAAGTTACTACTACGGAAACATTCAGGTAAATCAACAATCTGTTGTTCTTCAGTCAGAAGGCGAAGAAGTCACTTTCTATGGACGCAACCATCACTTTCAAGATGGTGCGCATCATGAGATTATGACATTGGAAGACGAAGATGCCTTGGCTCTGCTCAATTATATTGACACCCATCGAAAGCATAGAATTCGTGTAGAAGGCAAAGGAGATAAACCAACACACAATTGGGTGTATTACCTCAATGACAAAGAGAAACAAGCATTGTCAGCCACCTACCAATTAGGGTGGCTCATGAAAGACATCAAACGTATTGAGGATATTCAGCGTACCGCGTCCGCACAGATAGAGAGATACCAACAAAAAAGGAATAAATGATTCTCAGTGATCACATTCCTTGCATATTGGTATGCTATTTCCATGATTGATTACACGGAGACGAAAAGCATTGGCTTTTTCGCCATGCCAAAGCGCCGCTAACGTGTTGTGCGACAATGAGCCAAAGGCATATTGCCCCATCTTATCATAACAGCATGGCAACACCTCGCCCTCTGCCGTGATGACGCATCCAGACCACAATCGATAGCATGGTGTGTTGACCCAATGACGACGTATCCATGACCTATGCAAGCGATATGTGCCTTCTTTCGTTTTTCGATAGCGGGAATAGCGAGGATTGGACGGCATCAACGCATGTCCATGTTGATAATCGTATAATTGTGCCGTCTTGAAGACCAATCGTGTAGCCCCCAGTTCTCGATAATGGCGACGTATCCATTGCCATTCATTCTCATTCGTTTGCAGGCGCAAGACTTGCAGTTCGATGCATATGTGCGCATGGTGTCTCTGACGCGCTTCAGATAGATAGCGCAATCCCGCTAAGGCTTTTCCCAGACTACCTCCAACACGATAAGCAGCATAAGAGTCCTGCGCGAAACCATCAATGGAAACAATAATACGATTCAATCCACTGCGCACAAGGGCATCTGCCAGTTCGGCGGTAAGGGCTTGTGCATTGGTAGAAACAATCGTATATAACCCCACTGCATGTGCAGATGCAATCATTGGAGGCAGTTGCGGGTGTAACAATGGTTCGCCCTGAAAATAAAATTGCATCGTATGAGCCGTTTTTCCCACCTGTTCTAATAGCGAAGAAAAAACCTCCAGCGGCATGTGTTTTGCCTTATTATTTGCATGTACACGTTGCCCGACAGGACATTCTGGGCAGCGCAACTGACAATAATTAGCTGGCTCTACACTAACAAAAGTGGGAAGATGATGCACGCGCACCACTCCAAGAAGCGATAGAAAATAACTCCACAGACACTGGAGCGTATTGATTACACGCATAGAATGAGACAGGATGTTATCTCACTGGTATCTTATTCACTCGCCGTTCGTGTCGTCCTCCTTCAAATTCAGAAGCAAAAAACACCTCTACAATTTGCAACGCTTTTTCAACCGAAACAAAAGATGCAGGAAGACAGAGCACATTAGCATTGTTATGCTGGCGCGCCAAACGGGCAATCTGTTCATCCCAGCATAAAGCAGCACGAATGCCTTGATGATGATTGGCAGTCATACATATACCATTGCCAGTAGAACAGATAGCAATACCCATATCATTCACCCCCTCTTCAACAGAAGCAGCCATAGGGTGAGCGAAATCGGGATAATCACAGCTCTCAGTAGATGGACATCCATAGTCAGTAACAATAGCACCTTGCTTCTTAAGCCATGCAATCACCTCTTGGCGAAGGTTGTATCCCGCATGATCGGATGCGATACCAATCTTATAGTTTAACATATTCGTATATCATTAATGGTTATTATATGGACAAACGATTTGACACTGCAAACAATGGTGGGTCACATAAGCTATACACTGTCGCGCATCCCATACCTCACTGCGCAGCGCACCAGTTGGACAAACCTCCGTACACCTATTACAATCAGCACATGCGGCATTGTGCGGTACCTCTTTCAAACAAACATCCTCTTCAATAGACATATTCAACACCATTTCCCCAGGATGAACCATACTACCCAATTCCGGATGAATGAATTGATGATTTTTACCAATAAAACCCAGTCCAGCTTCCACACACCAGCGTCTTTCTAACACAGGAGCAGAATCGCAAAAGATATGCTGATGCGTATCTGAAACAACATTTACACCAAACACCTCTTTGAGTTTTGCTTCTAATGCATACAAAAGCGACTTCACTCGTCTATGATAATCCCTACCCGAATGTTCATACGTGAGCAAACAGACAACCATCGTCTTGCCACCAGGAACCAACAAAGAGGGATCGTATCGTTTGTCGCAATTGCGTTCAAGGTAAGTCATATCACCATGTAACCCACGCGCCACCCAATCATCCATGTAGTGAGCATCATCGTTCAATCGATGGATTGGTGCTATACCACATGCATCAAAACCAACCTCAATAGCCAGCTTACAGATATTTTTGGACGTCAGCTTCAAGTTGTTTAAAATCAATATACCGCCCTTGCACATTCCCCTTGCGATCCAGCAAGAATAGCGTAGGAAGTCCCTGCACATTATATTGCATCAAAACGGATGCAGATACGTTTTGGTCAGCACGCACAGTCACCCATGGCAGATGCTCTGTGGCTTGCTCCCAAGCCAATTGATTATTGTCCAACGATACGGAGTATATCGCAAGGCCTTGCTTGTGGTATTTATTATACAACTCCCGCAACTCAAAATTATACTCCACATATTGGTTCATCATTGAATGAGAAAAATCCAACACAATCACATCTCCACGCAAGTCGGATAAGGATTGCAATTCTCCCTGTTCATTAGGTAGGGTAATATCCAAAAACGCATTATCCGCCTCTTGAATAAACTGCTGCATCGCTGCTTGATTCTGCAACGAACGCTCTGCACGCAACACATCCAGCACCTGTCCACACAAAGCAGTCGTGCGTTCATATTGCGGCATCCACGTTTGGAAAGAAGTAGCGACGGCTTGATACATACGACGATCAGATGGGTCAAAAATATCCCATACATATCGACCATCTTTTTTCAAAAACACTGCATAGTACGCAACCAACGAACGAGGATTAGTCGTGATAATCAACTTTGCTTTTTCACGCAACTCATCCAATGATTCAGTCTTTGCGACATGACGCAACTGAGCTATAGCCAACGTATTGGCACTTCCTTCTATTGAAAAAGTATATGGCAAACTGTCACGCTGGGTAGTCACAGTAATCGTTTCGGTAGAATCTACAGCTAAAGGCAACGCCAACGCACCCACACGCAAACGATAAAAATCTGGAAAAGTAGGTGCAGGAGCATGGAGCAGGAATTCTCCTTCGGCATCCAGCAGGCAGGAATCCAGTGCGACAGTAGCCCGTAGAGCCGTGTGCTCCAGATAAACCATCTCACCCGCAGCGTTGGATATTGTTCCATCCACAGTAAACATAGGCGCGCGCTGGCAACCAAACAGAGAAAACAGCAATATACCCGTAATAATAAAATACTTGTTCATCATTCTATTTTGGTTTGCTAAAGAGCTAAGTTTTAATGACCAAACACCATTGCCAAATTAGCAAACATCAACTTACAAGCGATTGCCAACACAATGATTCCGAAGAATTTACGAAGAATATACAGCGTTGTCTGACCTACATATTTGTTTAGCCAATTGGTACCTGCCAGCACCAAAAACAATGCCACGGTATTCAGCGCTACAGAGACAACCAAGTTTATGATATCATATTCCGCCGTAATAGACAGTAGTGCGGTAAAGGCACCAGGACCAGCATACATAGGAAACGCCAATGGCACAATACTACCCGACCCGTCCAATCCTTCATTTTTGAAGATTGTAACATCCAAAATCATTTCCAAAGCCATCAAGAAGATGACAAATCCACCCGCAATAGCAAAATACTCAATCTTCACACCAAACAACTTCAGCACCCATTCACCCGCAAAAAGAAAGGTAATCAAAATAATGATAGTAGCCAAACAGACACGAATAGGAGATATCGTTACTCCTTTTCGTTGCATATTTAGTGTTATAGGCAAATTACCCAATGGGTCAATGATGGCAAAAAGGAAAATAAATGAAGACAAGACTTGCCAGATGTCGAATGTCCCAAAAAATGCACTCATACCATTTATTGTTATAACAAGGTTATTATTTATACTTATCGTGACTGCAAAGGTACAACAAAATTTGCATATATGCAAGAATTTTCGTATAAAGTTGATTTTTAGAATCGTTTTGTTTGCATATGTGTGATTTTTGTTGTAATTTTGCATAGTTTTTATAACTTTCGAATGTTATTGCCTATGTCACCAACACGTAAAATTATCAACGATCCAGTATTTGGATTTCTTAATATTCCAGATGGTGTACTCTATCAAGTACTGCAACACCCATATTTACAACGATTAACTCGCATCCGCCAATTGGGACTGAGTTTCTTTGTCTATCCTGGTGCGATGCATACTCGCTTATTACACTCCTTAGGAGCAATGCACCTTATGCAAGAAGCAATCAAT
>CALZHO010000035.1 GCA_945787425.1 uncultured Bacteroidales bacterium | reverse complement strand
TTTATTTTTACCATTTTCAGACATTGACTTATCAGACACTTTCTTCGATTCTTTGCGTGCTAATTATGAAGGATTTGATGCTTGGTTTCAAAGTAAAGCGACCTCAGGAGCTAAAGCTCTTGTTTATTATGAAAAGTCCACATTGTTAGATTTCCTGTACCTAAAAGATGAGAATGAAGAGTTGCAATTGGATAATATATCGTTGCCCAAAAGAAAACGCTTGAAAGTTGGAACTTTCAAAATAGAACGCAGAGGAACAAATCGAGGAGAGCGTTTTATAAAAAGGATTTTGGATTTTGCGATCCAACATTCTTTTCCTGAAGTATATGTTACCATGTTTGATGACACGGATGAATTATTACATTTACGTCATTTCTTTGAGCAATATGGCTTTGTGGAAGTGGGTAGAAAATCACATACTAACGGGCGTAGCGAGGCTGTTTTATTGCGAGATATGACCGCTAATACAAATAATATCATACAAGACTATCCGCTTATTAATCGAAAGCAGGGAAATAAATATTTACTGGCTATTAGACCCGAATATCATACCAAGTTGTTTCCTGATTCAATCTTAAATAATGAGCATTATGATTGTTTGGAAGATGTAGGTCCTACGAACAGCATTAATAAGATTTATATTTGTTGGATGGAAGGTACGCGCCAATTGAGACAGGGTGATAAAATTATCATCTATAGAACCTCAGATCATCAAGGTCCTGCGGCATATCGCAGTGTTGCAACTTCTGTATGCACTGTTGTAGAGACAAAAACGATAGATGATTTTCAGAATGCTGATGAGTTTGTACGGTATGCCAATAAGTATAGTGTATTTACGGAACGCGATTTAAGAGATTGGTATAATAGAAAATCTGATTTCATAGTCATCAAAATGCTATACAACCTAGCTTTTCAAAAGAAAGTAATTCGAAAAGACATCATTGACTATGCTGGTCTCTGCTCGGACGATCGTTGGGGAATATTACCTCTTTCAGATCCGCAATTCAATCAAATTTTAACATTAGGAAATGCAGATGGACGCTATTTTATCAATTAAACCTATATATGCCAAGCAAATTTTGGCAGGAACCAAAAAAGTGGAATTTCGTAAAAGAAGTTTCAAAGAAAAGGTTCGGAGAGTATATATTTACGCCTCTGTTCCTGTCAAACAAATTGTAGGTTATTTTACATTTACAGAGATAGATGAAGATACACCTGCTAATTTATGGGAAAAGTATAAAGATGTTGGCGGTATTGCGAAAGAGGACTTCTTCAGTTATTACGCAAATAATGAAAGAGGTTGTGCTTTTGTAATAAAAACTGTTACTTCTTTTAAACAGGGGAAAAATCCGAATGACTTTATTGACGATTTTGTCCCCCCTCAATCTTATGTGTATTTAGATTTCAACTCTACTAAAGAATAAGTTTGACGTGCAGAATATACAAAATATATGTTTTATCAATTAATTGAAAAAAAACGAAACGAATGGTTGGCTTCTAAAGAATGCACCATCACCGATTTGCTCCATTATATTGAGCAACGCGGTATGATGCGTGATGCGCAATTAGAAGCTATCAAAACTTACCTATTCCTAAAAATTGCCTGCCAAAATCAACCATTGTGGCAGCTGTTTGTGAATGGATATTTCAACGACACAAATATTGATCAAATCGAATTAACTGAAACAGCACGCCAAATCTTCAACACCAACAAAGCGGCTGTTGCGCTATTTCAATACTCTCGCTTGAAGGACAAAGGTGGGAGACAGTTAGCACCTGAATTAGAGCAGTTTATCAAACAAAATGCCGATAAAATAGATTACGAGGCAGTATTCAAAAAGATATTTTACGATGTCACATATACGGACTATTTATTTAGTCTTCCTATGGGTGCTGGTAAAACCTATTTGATGGCAGCGTTTATTTATTTGGATCTCTATTTTGCACAAATTGAGCCAGATAACAAGTGTTTTGCACACAACTTTATGGTAATGGCTCCGTCTGGTTTGAAATCATCTATTGTACCCAGTCTAAAACACATCAAGGAGTTTGACCCCTCATGGATTATTCCAGAACCAACAGCAACTCAGCTGAAGAGGTTGATAAAGTTTGAAATCCTTGATGAACAAAAAACTGCTAATAAGAGCAACCGCATTAAGAATCCAAATGCTCAAAAAATTAACAATCATCAGCCATTGGAAAATCTAATGGGCTTAGTCGCTATTACTAATGCCGAAAAAGTAATCTTAGACCGCTTGGCTGAAAATCAAGACACTTCCTTATTCAGTGATGATGAACTAAAAAGGATGGTGTTGGCGAATGAATTACGCGAATTAATTGGCAAACTCCCAAATCTTGCCATCTATATTGATGAAGTACACCACGCTGCTGATGGAGAAATTAAACTGCGTCAAGTAGTCAATAAGTGGACGGAAAATCACACTTTCAATTCCGTGCTTGGTTTTTCTGGTACGCCCTACTTAGAAAGTGCAGAAAAGGTAGTTTTGTCGGACAACTTTTCTATCAAAAACACGGACCTATCCAATGTTGTATATTATTATCCGCTCATAAATGGAATAGGTAATTTCCTTAAAGTGCCAGATGTGAAATATGCAGACAACGATACGCACGTTATTGTCACAAATGGTGTCCAGGAGTTTTTTAATAAGTACAAAGATACTATATATGCCAATGGTACGTGTCCCAAGTTGGCTATTTATTGCGGTCAGATTGAAACCTTAGAAGAAACTATCTATCCACTTGTTGCAGAGATTGTATCTTCGTATGGATTGAATCCTTCCGATGCTATTCTAAAGTATCATGGAGGCAATAAAGAATATCCACAACCCGAAGGAGCTGAAACATCATTTGCATCATTGGACACTTCTTTATCTAGAATCCGAATAATCCTTTTAGTACAGATAGGTAAAGAGGGATGGGACTGTAAAAGTCTAACAGGAGTCATACTTCCACAAAAAGGAGTTTGTCCTACCAATATGGTATTGCAGACTTCATGTCGTTGTTTGCGTCAGGTGGTTAAAGACAATACAGAGTCAGCCATTATCTGGCTCAACAAATTCAACGCTGATACTCTCAATAAACAATTGAAACAGCAACAGAATATTACGTTGCAAGAATTTGTACAAAAAGTTCCGTTGACAAGACCAACTATTGAAAGATTCTCGCGTATGGAGCGTATGCAAGTGCCACCGATTGACTTCTACCAACTAAAAGTGGGCTATGAAACACTTATCGTAGATGAGTCAAATGATCCTCACGCGCGTTTGCAAGATGAAGCAATAATCGTCAAAGCAGCACCTTCGCTTGCTCACCAACAGGACATGGAGGGTAAACACATCGCTTCGTTCGAACTGGAAACAAATGACGCAGAAGTTCCATCTTTCCAATGGTGGTTGCAACAGATTGCCAAAGAGAGTTTCGGCACGCTTACGGTCGCGCAACTCAAGACCTGCGAAATGGAACTGCATTCTATATACGACAAACTGACGCCTAAACATAATCACCGGCGTATCCGTTCGCTCATACGTCAAGCATTTGCTCCGTTACGTGATTTCCATGTGACAGAAGAAGTGGTACCCCAACAGGCTATCTTGCTACAAATAGAGAAACTGATTTCGCCAATTGAAGATCATGGAAAATATTATCCATCGCAGCAAGTGGTACAAGAAATCGTAAATTGGGATAATCGTCCTACACAAGAAGAATTAAAGCCAGAAGTGCTAGCCAAGATTGAGGAACTAAAAGCAATGGGCATAGATGTCTCCACTCTCAAACCGCAGTCAGACCCTCATCCTGAGCGCAGTCAGACATACCACTATCTGCCTTATCGTTTTGACAGCAAACTGGAGATTGATTATTTCTCCACGGAAATACTGCCGCTCATTCATGGCAAAGCACTTGAACTCTATTTCAATGGTGATGACACGCTTACCGAGTTCAAAATTAACTGCTACAAGAAAAACGGCACACGATGGAATTATATCGGTAAGTATGTGCCTGACTTCCTTTTGCTCAGCCGTAACGAAGCGAACGAGATTGACAAAGTAATTATCATCGAGACTAAAGGCGAAGGCTTTGCACCTGCATTTGCGGACAAAAAGGCGTTTATGGAGACCGAGTTTATTCGCAAGAACAACGAGAAGTTTGGCTACAAACGGTTTGATTTCCTCTATCTCGAAGACACGCTCACAGCCGAGCAGCGCAGACAAAAGACCGTAGAGGCTATCCACCAATTCTTTAACATGTAACAATTATACCATTATGGCAATCAAATATGTTCCTTACTTTCCGAACACACTGGAAGGACAAGCAATCTTAGACAATTTCGTGCGTACCAAACGCGTGTTGCGCTATCGGGACAACGACCAAGTGATTGAGCGTATCGAACGAGGTATGCCACTCTATGAGATGGAAACCAAAGAGACCATCGGCACGAATCCTAATCAAAACAAGATCATCCGTGGCGAATGTCTATCGGCATGTGCATACCTTAAAGAGCATGGGATACAAGTGGACTTAGTGTATATTGACCCTCCTTTTGCTTCAGGTGCAGACTATGCCAAAAAAGTGTATATCCGTCGCAATCCTTTGGTAGCGAAAGCTATTGCACAAGCAGAAACTGAATTAGATATAGAAGATCTCAAAGCCTTTGAGGAAAAGATGTATGGTGACGTGTGGGATAAAGAGCGTTACCTCAACTGGATGTACGAGAACCTTATGGCTATCAAATCAGTAATGAGTGACACTGCAAGTATCTATGTGCATTTGGATTGGCATATAGCCCATTATGTTAAAATCCTTATGGATGAAATTATTGGTGAAGATAATTTTTTGAATGAAATTATTTGGTGTTACACAGGAGGAACAGATGCTTCTGTACATTTTCCAAGAAAACATGATACTATATTGTTTTATTCTAAAGGTGAACAATATAATTTCAATGGTGATTTTATGCCGTTTGCTGATGCAACAATTCAAAGATTCAATCGCGTAGATGAAAATGGGAAAAGATATAAAGAAAACACATTAGCAGATGGCAGAATAACTAGAACATATATGAAAGAAGAAGGGAAGTTAGTTCCTGATTATTGGACTTTTCCAATTGTAAATAGAACATATGCTGAATATGTTGATTATGCTACTCAAAAGCCAGAAGCCCTATTAGAACGCATAATTAAAGCAAGTAGCGATGAAGGTATGGTAGTTGCTGATTTCTTCGGTGGTAGTGGTGTAACGGCAGCAGTTGCGCATAAATTAAAACGCAACTTTATTCATAATGATATAGGAATCAATAGCATTCAAACAATTAGAGACCGACTAATCGCTAACCAAGCAGAATTTGAAGTGTTGGAAATTAAAGATGGTGTTTCTCTCTATCGCAATCCTGTCCAAACAATGGATAAACTGAAATCGCTCATTCCTGGATTACGCAACGAAGATGCATTGGACAAATTTTGGGAAGGTAGCATCGTGGATACCAAGCATGGTATGATGCCTGTTTACCTACCGAACTTGATGGATAGTACAACACGCTTGTTGGATAAACCATTGATGAATAGAATCATTCGCGAGGCATTGCCCGATTTGCCAGAAGATACCAAACGAGTAATCGTGTATTATATAGACATTACTGATAAAGCAGAAATAGAGCAATTTATCAAAGAGCAAAATACACTAACTACTATTGAGATTGAACTGCGTGATTTAAAGCAAGTGTTGGATAATGTTGTAGTCGAAGATGAAGCCGAATGGGAAGTTTGCGAAACCCACGACACTTTATTAGGAGGTTGGAAGGTTGCTATCAAGTCTTTCCATAGTGATCGTGTATTGCGTAAGATACAAGAAGTAAATCAAAAAGGCGAACAGCAAGCATTACACAAAGGAGCAAAGTTCAACCCTCTTAAAATAAGTGATGAAGGATTAGAAACTATTGAATGGTTAAGTTTGGATTGTACGAATGCCGACCCCAAAGCGCCTTGGCATAGCGATGAAGAGATAAAAATTGACCGCAATGGCTTTGTTGTGCGTAATGGTATTAAGACGCAGGATTTCTGGGATGCAACTATCGCTTCTGAAGCTAAACCCCTCCGCCTCAAAATCCGCAACATATGCGGCGACGAGACTGTGTATATAGTTTAACCTATAAATTGTAATAGTTATGGCAAAAACATATGTAAAACCAGAAAAAGCACAAAACAAATATACTTGTCCTCATTGCAATACACTTTCGCAAATGCAATGTGGTGAACATCATTTTGATAGTGATCAATATCGTGGTTTTAGGAATGAGATTGGTTATAAAAATGAGTTAACAATACATAGATGTCAGTGTTGTGGAAACAAAATACTATGGATTAATAATAAATATATTTATCCTGATATAATTCCTGAAGAGGCTAATCCAGATATGCCAGGAACTGTGAAGCAATTATACAATGAGGCAGCTTTGATTTCTAATAAATCCCCTCGTGCGGCATGCGCACTATTACGTCTTGCAGTTGATAAACTTTGTCTCGAATTAGGTGAGACAGATAGAGATATTAACAAAAATATAGGGGCGTTAGTGAAAAGAGGACTGTCACAAGATGTACAACAAGCATTAGATATTGTTCGCGTTGTAGGAAACAAAGCTGTTCATCCTGGACAAATCGCATTTGATGTAGATGATTATGCAACGGCAACAATGTTGATGCATTTGTTGAATATGATTGTCACAAGAATGATATCCGAACCTAATGAAATCAATTGTTTGTATCAAGGTTTGCCTGAATCTGTAAAAAAGTCAATAGAAAATAGAGATAAATAAATATGACAACACACGCATGATTATGGATAACCAAAATCAAATAATCCTCTATCAAGACGACAACGAAATAACTCGTGTGTCTGTGCGCTTTGCAGATGAAGATTTGTGGCTGACACAGAATCAGTTAGCCGAAATCTATTGTACGACACGCGAAAATGTGACAATGCATATCAATAATATATATGCAGATGGCTAGTAAGGATTTCTTACTAGTTCGCAAAGAGGGTAATCGTCAGGTACAACGCAACATTGCTCACTATAATCTGGATATGATTATTGCGCTTGGTTATCGTGTGCAATCACAAGTCGCCACACGCTTCCGCCGTTGGGCTACACAGCGTTTGCACGAGTATATCCAGAAGGGTTTTGCAATGGATGATGAGCGACTCAAACAAGGCGGTAATCGCTATTTCCGTGAGT
>CALZHO010000034.1 GCA_945787425.1 uncultured Bacteroidales bacterium | reverse complement strand
AAGGACTGAAAATCCTTGTGTCCCCGGTTCGATTCCTGGTGGCACCACAAAAAGACTTTGAGATTTCTCAAGGTCTTTTTTTGTTTTGGGATATAATCACCTCAAATAATAACACACCACTATGCACCTCCAAGTCATCGCCCACGCTCATAACGGCTTTTCACAGAAATTTGGCATACCTCGCCAAAGTAGAGAAGACTCTTGCATTGAGACATATATTATATTTACGCACGCGTATCGCGTGCGCGAGGCATTACGTGGTATAGAAGAATATTCACATTTGTGGTTATTGTGGGGATTTTCGCAATGCGAACAGATTAAAGATGAAAGGTTAAAGATGAAAGATGCTGGATTAGCATGGTCTCCCACTGTACGTCCGCCACGCTTGGGTGGCAACAAACGCATGGGCGTTTTCGCCACACGCTCACCCTTCCGCCCCAATCCTATTGGACTGACCAGTGTTAGACTACTGCGTGTAGAAGAAACCTCAAACAACGGATTAGTCTTAGTAGTGTCAGGAGCCGACTTATTAGACGGCACTCCCATATACGACATCAAACCCTATTTGGCGTTTTCCGACAGCCACCCTGAAGCGAAAAATGGATTTGCAGAAGCCACACAAGACTATCATTTAGAAGTGCATATTCCCGAACAGTTATTGCAAAAAGTCCAACCCCAAGGTTGCCCTTGGGACGCACTCAAAGAGATACTTAGTCAAGACCCTCGACCCGCCTACCAAAACAATCCCGAACGTATCTATCACCTTGATTATGACAATTGGGCAGTGGAGTTCACCGCAGACAGCGCAACCATTTGCGTAAAAAATATAGTCCACAAATAGTATTTTTTTAACTTTTGTTTGTGTATATCATAAAAAAAGCGTAACTTTGTCGGCTGAATGTATAACCAGTTTAAAAATATAATACTAATGAAAAAGTTTTACTTCTTTTTGTTAGCAGTTTTGCTATGTAGCACTTCGCTAAACGCTGCTCCTTACGGCTTGTTAATCAATGGCACAACTAAGTTAGAAGCTGTTGCTCAATCAGAAACAGATTTCGACGGTCGTGAGCAATTCTTGGTTTCTTGTGTAGCCCTGAATCAAGGCGACAAAGTGCAAATTCACGATTTTGGTAGCGGTGCATCATGGATGTGCGCTATTGACCCATACGGTGAGTATCAAAAATTCACTAAGAACACCGACCACCTCATATGTAATGCAGCAGGTTCGTACGATTTCTACATCAAGGTGAAGTTCAACGACGATAAACTCTATATAGGTCCTGGACAAAACTGCGGCAATGTCACCCCTCCTACCCCAGACCCTAATGCCACATACTATGTGACTGGTTCTGCCGAACTTGTAGGCGCAGACAAAGCTTGGAGTGAAACAGCTATTGCTATGACAAAAAATGCAGATAACACGTTTACCCATACTTTCAGTGAGTTGGCAGAAGGTACAGTATATCGCATGAAGATTACCAATGGTACATGGGCTCAAAGCTGGGGCTATAGTGCAGTGCAAAATGCTCCTACTGGTGTGGTTGGCGACACCGATGGCAATATTGTATTTGAGTTAGCCACCAAAGGTACTGTGGTAGTTAACTTCAATGGCTTAAATATCACATTAACAGGCGATTTCACA
Organism: uncultured Bacteroidales bacterium; assembly: GCA_945787425.1. GTDB lineage: Bacteria > Bacteroidota > Bacteroidia > Bacteroidales > Paludibacteraceae > Colicola. Next base: position 5,664 of record CALZHO010000034.1, on the reverse strand, counting down.
GAAAATGAACCTATCCGTCCAGAACATGAAACTTCTGTGCCTGCAGAATGCGGAGATGTGATGTTGCAAGCATTCTACTACGACTCCTACCGTGACGGTGCTCCTGGTGATGTACTTATTAACGGAAAGCCATTAGGAAACACCAAATGGAATGTATTGCTCAATCAATCTGGTGAGATAGGTACATACTTTGACCTCGTATGGCTACCACCATCAGGCAAATCAGAGGGCGGTACTGGCTACCACCAAACAGTATATAGCAACCAAAACTCCGATTGGGGAAGCCAAAAAGAGTTGATTGAATTCATCAACCGTATGCACGCTGCGAACACCAAGGTGGTGGCAGATATTGTTATCAACCATGCGGGCGGCAAATCATGGTGCGAATTTTATCCACAGTACTTCGGCGAGTTTGGCACATTCATGCCAGATGCTTCATGGATAGCAAAATCAGACGAAGTAAATTCCAATCCTGAAGCAGGTGATTGCAAAGGAAAAGCTACCGGTCCAGAAGACGGAGGCTACAATATGCAAGACAACTACGCATCTGCACGCGACTGGGCACATGCCAAACCAGAAGTGCAAGAGATGATGAAGGCATACCTCAAGTGGATGAAGGAAGTCATTGGCTTTGACGGCTGGCGCTATGACTACGCACAAGGATTCAAAGGAAAATACATTGACATGTACAATAGTGCAGCTGCTAACTATTTCTCAGTTGTGGAGTTCTGGAATGGCGACATGGACAACATCAAAAGCTATCTCAACGATGTAAACTGGAATACCTTGGCATTTGACTTTAGTACCAAGTATTCTGCTATCCAAGGCATCGCAGATGAAAAATATGAACGTTGCAAGGGTTCTGGACTTTTGGGTGCTGGTCTCAGCAAGTACGCTGTGACATTCGTGGATAGCCACGACACCTATTTTGGTTGCAAAGGCGGTCGCGATAACAACGATGAGATTGGCGGTTGCGGTAAGTCTATGGAAGACTACAACAAAGACCGCGTGCTCGGTGCCAACGCATTTATCCTTTCTATGCCAGGCGTTCCTTGCGTATTCTATCCTCACTGGGCAAAATATAAAGATGCTATCGGCAAAATGGTATTAGCTCGTAAAGCTGCGGGAGTACACTCTGAATCTCAAGTGAGCGACGAGGCAGGTAATGGCTACTACAAATCTACCATCACTGGCAAACACGGTTCTATCCGTCTTCTCCTCGGTCCTAAAAGTGGATTCAACACCACCCCAGCGGGCTACGAGTTAGCATACAAGGGCGGTAACTTCGCGATGTACTACACCACTACACAAGCCGAAGTGCCTGTACTCAGCATCACTCCTTCTACCGTCTATAAGACAGAAACTCATACCATAGAAATGAGTGCTGTGGCTCTGAGCGGAAATCCAACTATTTACTATACCCTTGATGGCTCCGATCCTATTACTTCTGCTACTAAAAAGACATACACATCTGCGTTTACTATCCAGGGAACTACTACTGTGAAAGCTTATGCTGCATTAAATGGCGCAAATTCTGCAGTGCAAGAGGTTACTTATACATACAAAGCACCACAAACCACTCCTATTGTTGTATCGTTTGCTAAACCAAGTCATTGGGACAAGGTGTATTTGTATAGTTGGATAGACTCTGACGAAAAAACAGGTAAGTGGCCTGGTACTGAGATGACTGAGATGAATGCAAATGGACTCTACTATCATATCTTTGAGCCAGAACTAAAAGAAATTAACTTTATCTTTAATGCTGGAAAAAATAAAGAGCAAACTTCTGACCTTTGGACGGATGAGGACGTATGCTATGGTTGGCAGGGTGGTATAGAGGTTCTTCTGCTAAATTGTATGCCTACTGATGTAGAAAAGGTAGAAGTGGAGAAGGTTGTTCCAACTTTGGATATTACACAACCCATGTACAATATTTTGGGTCAAAAAGTGGGCACTACTTATCACGGCATTGTGATCCAAAACGGACATAAGTATCTACGTTAACACCATTTGGTGCGTGATAACTCATCATTTATCACGCACCAACCTTTTGACACACAACAACTTTATATAATTATTAAACTTCAATTTTTATGAAAAAGATCTTTACCTTTTTTGCTGCATTGACATGTACAGCGTCAATGTTTGCTGCAACTGAAACTGTTTATTTCGTGAACGCTGACAAATGGACAGGAACTATCAATGCGTATGCATGGGAGCCACAAAATGCTAACTGGCCAGGCGTACCTGCCACCAAGGAGGCAGAACAACTTGCAGGTTGTGATGTTTATTCATATTCTGCAGAAGCTGGCACCTATGCCAATGTGATCTTCAACAATGGTTCTAAACAAACTGCTGACCTCAAGTGGACTGCTGGTAAATACTATGTTCGCGACGGTTGGTACACCCAAGAAGAAGCAGAGGCTAAACTTAGTGGTAGCACTCCTGTTGATCCAAAACCACAAGGCGCTTATTATATCACAGGTAACGACGCTTTGTTTGGTGCTAACGCTTGGCAATCTGATGCTATCGCTATGACAGAGGCTGAAGGTGTTTACACCCACACTTTCACTGCTGTAGCTGCTGGCGTAGAGTGCCAATTCAAGATTACTGACGGTACTTGGAATAATAGTTGGGGCTTTTCTAACCTCACAACCACACCTGCTGGCGTAACTGGCAACAAAGACAACAATATCATCTTCACCCTCGCTGAGACTGGCGATGTAGTTGTTTCCTTCAGTGCTGAGAAAATCACTATCACTGGCAACTTCGCTGGTTCAAGCGTAGATTCTGCACAAATCACCTATGCTTTGATGGGTATTCAAGGCGATTGGACCACTGGTATCGAACTGACCAAGAACGAAATCGCTGAGTGGGAAGAATACATGCTATTAGGACAAACTATATCTGAAGGTGACTCTGTTAAGGTAGTACGCCTTGAGGCTGGTGTTGCTAAACACTGGTGCGGTAATGTCAAAGAGGGAGTTTCTGTAACTATTACACCTGATGATAAGAATGGTAACATCATCTTGGCTCCTGGCACATATGACTTCTATTATGATGTGGTTGCAGATGCTATTTGGATTGCAGAAGCTGTTCAATCTGCTATTGATAACGTAGTTTTGGAAAACAAAGCAACCAAAATCATCCGCAACGGACAAATGTATATCATCCGTGATGAAGTGATGTTCAATATACTCGGTCAAGTAGTTGAATAATTTCATACCCAATCCTTCCCTTCTGGGAGGGCATAAAAGACGAATTTTACTTAAAAATGGTGTGTCAGCAATGGCACACCATTTTCTTTTTCGCCATTTTTGGGGATTGCCCACCTTGTGAAAAAGCAGTACCTTTGCAGCCGATTTCGAATAACGAAAAAATCACTGTTCAATTTTTAGCTGTATATTAGTGATAAGTTAGTGATAAATTAGTGATAAGTTAGTGATTCGAATCACATCGTTACCGAATTTTAAGCAAATACAAACCGAATATGAACAAAAAAATTCTTATTTTCTTTTTACTCTTTGCTGGTCTTTTGTCCAGCAACTCTCTGATGTTGGCACAACACCATCATCATCACAACAAAATGTCCGATGCCCATATCGCAGGACACGTGTTAGATGCTCATACAGGCGAGCATCTTGCTTTTGTAAATGTGCAGGTTGAAGGGACTACACTCGGTTGCTTGACCGACGAATCGGGGCACTTCTATCTCAAGAATCTCCCTGAAGGTGAACTTACTATCATTTTCTCGATGATGGGGTATGACACTGAAAAGCGTACCATTACGCTACACCGTGATACGCTTGTCGAACTGAATGTGCGTATTACAGAAACATCCTTTATGATGGACAACGTGGTCGTTACTGCCAATAAGTACGAAACCAAACAAAAGGAAGTGGCAACCATTGTCAATGTCATCTCGCCTCTTATCATCGAGTCCACTACTTCCAATTCTATGGCAGACGTACTCAATTTCCAAACGGGCTTGCGCGTTGAGGAGACATGCTCCAACTGCGGTGTGCCACAACTTCGTATCAACGGTTTAGAAGGACAATACACCCAAATCCTCATGGACTCCCGTCCTATCTTCTCTTCGTTGGCTTCGGTCTATGGCTTGGAGCAAATGCCTGCGGGTATGGTAGACCGTATTGAGGTCATTCGTGGTGGTGGTAGCGCGCTCTATGGTGCCAACGCCATCGCGGGCGTAGTGAATATCATCACCAAAGAGCCTTCGCGCAATTTCTTCCATGTCAATCATACCACTGCTTTCACGCAAAGTGGTACCTACGATATCAACACTGCTATGAATGCCAGTGTGGTGTCGGAGAACCAAAAAGCAGGTATCTTCCTCTTCGGCGTACAGCGCAACCGCGAGCAATACGACCGCGACAAAGATGGCTATTCTGACATCCCATTACTCAATACCACCACCGCAGGTTTTCGCTCATTTTTCAAGACTTCCGACTACTCTAAACTGACAGCCGAGTACCATCATACCACCGAGTACCGCCGTGGCGGATATGGCATTGATAGCGTACAACCACACGAATCGCCTCTCTGCGAACAACTGCGACACAATATCGATGCCGCTACCCTCAAATGGGATATGTTCACCGCTGACAACAAACACTTCTTGAGTGTATATAGCAGTTTCCAGCATATCGGTCGCAACAGTTATTTCGGCACGAACTACAACCCCAATGCCTATGGTAAATCCACAGATATTGTGTCGGTTACGGGCGCGCAATACCGTTTCTCTTATCCATGTGGTCTGATGAATGCTGACCTCAGCGCGGGTGCCGAGTATTCGTATAACCAACTGCGTGACCAGATTCTTGGTTACGACCGCGACACCCTCCAACGCGTACATCTCGGAGGGGGATACATTCAAAACGAATGGAAGAATAAACAATGGTCTATTCTCGTAGGTGGACGTCTGGAGCAACACTCATTGCTGGAGAAACCTGTCTTCTCACCTCGTGCGAATGTGCGCTATACGCCTATTGACCCTATTATCTTGCGCCTCAGTTATGCCAGCGGCTACCGCGCACCACAAATCTACGAAGAGGACTTGCACGTGGGGGCTGTGGGTGGCGAGGTATCGCTCATATCCTTAGACGAAAACCTACGCCCCGAATACAGCCACTCCGTCAGCGGAAGCATTGATATGTATAAACGCTTTGGCAAATGGGATCTCAACCTTACCCTTGAAGGATTCTTCACCCAACTCAACGATGTTTTCACACTCGTAGAGAACGGACATGACGCACAAGGCAACCTACTCTTGACGCGCACCAACGCGAGCGGTGCACGTGTAGCGGGACTGAATGTAGAAACCAAAGTCGGCTATGGTCACTTGCTCACTTTCCAAGCGGGGTACACCTACAACCATAGCCGTTATATCGAACCATTGCAATGGAGCGAGAATCCCAATATCGCCCCTCAACGTCGCATGTTCCGCACCCCTGACCACTATGGCTACTTCCTCTGCAATATTGAGCCGTTCCAGCATTTCCACATTGTCACCAACGGCAAGGTCACTGGCAGTATGCTCGTGCAACACTTTGCAGGATATGTACCAGAGGATGAAGAGGTAGAAACACCAGTCTTCTTCGAGTGGGACGTGAAACTCTGCTACGATATTCCTCTCTATAAGCACTA
>CALZHO010000033.1 GCA_945787425.1 uncultured Bacteroidales bacterium | reverse complement strand
AAATAGAAAAAAATACAAGCTAGATCTCAATAAATGGGGAAAAGATACAAGCTAGATGTGAGTCAATAGGGAAAAAGATACAAGCTAGATGGAGAATGTAAGGGAAAAAGATACAAGCTAGATGTGAGAATGTAAGGGATTAAAGGAGAGTTGGGGGATTAAGGAAGGAAGGAAGGAAGGAAGGAAGGAAGGAAGGAGGGAAGGGAGATTTTCTAATAAAATTAGAAGAAATGAGGAGATTACTTGCATATGTGCAATTTTTGTTGTATCTTTGCGGGCTAAATGAACTAATCATATTACTAAATGAAAACGCCAACGCTTCTGACATTTAATCCTGATCAGCAATTTGCAGACATTATTGCTCTTATTCAGCATGCTCGCAATAAAGTTCTACAGGTAGCCAATACTGCATTGATAGATTTATATTGGAATGTAGGTGCACAGATTTCTACCAAGACTGCTAATGCAGAATGGGGCGATGGTGTGGTTACGCAACTGGCATCGTATATTGCCAATAATTACCCAGACATCAAAGGCTTTTCTGATAAAAACCTTTGGCGAATGAAACAGTTCTATGAGACTTATCAAGGCAGAGATGAAAAACTCTCGCCACTGGTGAGAGAAATTAATTGGACTAATAACTGCATCATTTTAAGTCGTACTAAATCAGATGAAGAAAGGCTGTTTTATTTACAGCTATGCGCCAAAGAAAGGTTGTCAAAACGCGAATTGAACCGGCAAATAGATAGTGCGTTGTATGAGCGCACAATGTTGGAGCAACCAAAACTCTCACCAGTGTTGAGAGAAATTGTACCAACTGCACAACAGGTATTCCGGGATCAATATGTTATGGAGTTTATAGGTGGTAAAACATACCGAACAGAAAATACGATGAAATCTGCACTTATCCAGGAGATGAAGGATTTTATTCTTGAGTTGGGAAAGGATTTTATTTTCATAGACCAGGAATATCATTTGCAAGTAGGTTGTAGTGATTTTCGTATCGACTTATTGTTCTTCCATCGTGAATTGCAATGTCTTGTTGCTTTTGAGTTAAAGATGGGTAAATTCAAACCAGAACACTTGGGACAACTCAATTTCTATCTTGAGGCTCTTGATCGCGATGTAAAGAAACCGAAGGAAAATCCAAGCATTGGAGTTCTCTTATGCAAAGACAAGGATGATGAAGTGGTAGAATATGCGCTCAGTCGTTCGTTGTCTCCAACTATGGTTGCGGAGTATCAACTCTGCTTACCAGATAAGAAACTCCTACAACAAAAGATGAAAGAGATTTATGAACTGGAGTAATGAGCGAGAACAAGAATCTGAAGAATAATTCAGTATCCGAGGAATCCTCGGCAACTGTTAATCCCTGCGAATGAGTTTCTGACTTCGATAAAGAGATGAATAGCCAATTTTATTTGCATTTATGCAAAAATTGTTGTAATTTTGCGGGCTAAAGAGAAGTGAATACGAAAAATCAAGAAAATCACAAAAAAATAAACTTTTTTCGACAAACTGACAAGTTTTAGCAGTTTGATGTAGTAATTTTGCAGCCGATTTCAAAAATATTAACTCCGACAGCGGAGCGGTCTGACCTCTCACAGCGTAGCGGTCTCATAGCAAAGCGGTCCTAAATTACTACAATTATGCAAACATCAAACATGCTATTTATCCCTTTTGGCGACACTCACGAAATGGCATCGGGAAAAGTGACCACCATCCACCCAACAAGCGCAACGCCAAACACAACCAAACAAGTAAAATCAACCACTATGACCGATAAAATCAAAGACCAGGAGCGTGAGGAGCTCCACAAAGCCATCTGGAGCATTGCCGACGACCTACGCGGTAGCGTGGACGGATGGGATTTCAAACAGTATGTACTGGGTATCATGTTCTATCGCTATATCAGCGAGAACCTCACCTATTATATTAATAAGGGCGAACACGAGTCGGGCGACACCTCGTTTGACTATGCAGCCCTGTCCGATGCGGATGCGGAGGCAGCGCGCGCGGGACTGATTGAGGAGAAGGGCTTTTTTATCCTGCCCAGCCAACTGTTCTGCAATGTGCGCCGTCGTGCCAAGAGCGATGCCGACCTCAATATCACGCTGGAGAACGCTTTCCGTGCGATAGAGCAGAGCGCTATGGGTGCGGACAGCGAAGGCGATTTCGCAGGACTCTTTGCCGATGTGGATGTCAATAGCCCTAAACTGGGTGCTACGCTTGCCAAGCGCAACGAGAAACTTTGCAAACTGCTTGACGGTATCGGCAATATGAAACTCGGCAACTACCAAGACAACAGCATTGACGCTTTTGGTGATGCCTACGAGTTCCTCATGACCATGTACGCCAGCGGAGCGGGCAAGTCGGGTGGTGAGTTCTTTACGCCACAAGAGGTCAGCGATCTGCTTTGCCGCTTGACTCTTGTGGGCAAAACGCAGGTGAACAAGGTGTATGACCCTGCTTGCGGTTCGGGTTCGCTGCTGCTGAAGTTCGCCAAGATTCTGGGCAAAGAGAATGTGCGCGATGGTTTCTATGGTCAGGAGATCAACCTGACGACCTACAACCTCTGCCGCATCAACATGTTCTTGCACGATATAGGTTTTGATAAGTTCGATATTGCTTGTGACGACACGCTGCTCTCGCCTCAGCATTGGGATGATGAGCCATTCGAAGCCATTGTGTCGAACCCACCATACTCTATTAAGTGGGACGGCGATAAGAACCCGCTGCTCATCAACGACCCTCGTTTCTCTCCTGCGGGCGTGTTGGCGCCCAGCAGCAAAGCGGATTTGGCGTTTATCATGCACTCGCTGCATTGGTTGGCTGCCGATGGTACAGCGGCTATCGTCTGCTTCCCTGGCGTGATGTATCGCGGCGGAGCCGAGCAGAAGATTCGCAAATACCTGATTGACAACAACTATGTGGATGCTATCATCCAGCTACCTGATAACTTGTTCTTCGGTACGAGTATCGCCACCTGTATCATGGTGCTCAAGAAGAACAAGAAGGACAATAATGTCCTCTTTATTGATGCTTCGCAGGAGTGCGAGAAGGTGACGAATAACAACAAACTGCGTGACCACCATATCGAGCATATCATGCAACTCTATACCGACCGCCAGGAGGTAGAGCATGCTGTGGCATTGGTGAGCAATACCGTGATTGGCGAGGAGCAGAACTACACGCTATCCGTGAGCACCTATGTGGAGAAAGAGGACATGACGGAGAAAGTGGACATCGAGGAGCTCAATGCCCGTTTAGCAGAGATCGTTAAGAAAGAGAACGAACTCCGTGCGGAGATTGATGAGATTATCAAGGAAATAGAGGGGCTGGTATAATAATATAAGGAGCAAAGAAAATGACAGACAACGGAAATATTATCATCTACCAGACAGAAGATGGACTCACTAAACTGGATGTTCAACTCCATGACGAAACGGTGTGGCTGTCTCTTGATATGATGGCACAACTCTTTCAACGCGATAAATCTACCATTTCTCGTCATATAAAAAATATTTTTGCTGAGGGAGAACTACAACCTTCAGCAGTTGTTGCAAATTTTGCAACAACTGCATCAGACGGTAAGACATATCAAGTCGATTACTATAATTTAGATGTCATCATCTCCGTGGGTTATCGAGTTAAGTCTTTGCGTGGTACGCAGTTCCGCATCTGGGCAACGCAACGACTAAAGGAGTATATCATCAAGGGCTTTACGATGGATGACGAGCGATTGAAGGGCAATGCAGGCGGTAACTATTGGAAGGAATTGCTCAACCGCATTCGCGATATTCGTTCATCGGAAAAGGTGCTATATCGTCAGGTGTTAGACTTGTATGCGACGAGCGTGGACTATGACCCTAAGAGCGAAGAGTCGGTTCGTTTCTTCAAGATTGTGCAGAACAAGCTCCACTATGCCGCCCATGGTCATACGGCTGCGGAGGTTATTTATGAGCGTGCTGATGCAGATAAACCATTTATGGGCTTGACTACTTTTGCGGGTGAACTGCCTGCGTTGAAGGATATTTCTGTGGCTAAGAACTATTTGAGCGAGAGTGAGTTGAAAATACTAAATAATTTGGTTTCTGGATATTTCGATTTGGCAGAGATTAATGCCATGGAGCACAAACCGATGTATATGAGCGACTATGTTCAGCAGTTGGATTCGGTGCTTAGTGTGGGCAACCGTCCGCTACTCGAAGGTGCTGGTTCTGTGAGCCATGCGCAAGCCATAGAAAAGGCAACTGCAGAATATCGCAAGTGGCAAACCAACACGCTTTCGCCTGTGGAACAAGAGTATATGCGTACTATCAAAGCCATAGCAGCAGACACCAAAAACAAGGATTAAACTATGACACAACTCGAAACATTGATACAAACCCTCTGCCCCAATGGCGTGAAATTCGTGAAGTTGGGGGAGGTGGTTGCATATGAACAGCCATCAAAGTATATTGTAAAATCAACTGAATATGATGATTCTTACGATATCCCAGTACTGACTGCTGGTCAGAGTTTTATTCTGGGTTATACAAATGAGAAAGAAGGTATTTATCATGCTTCTCCAAGTTGTCCTGTGGTAATTTTTGATGATTTTACTACTTCAATGCAATGGGTAGACTTTCCGTTTAAAGTTAAGTCTTCTGCTATGAAGATATTAACTTCAAGAGATAATGAAACCGCTTTAATTAGGTATCTTTATTTTGCATTGAAAACAATTAAATATACTCCAGATACTGCGACACATGCGCGACAATGGATAGGAACTTACGCAGAACTTCAAATTCCGTTGCCGCCTTTGGCGGTACAAAGTGAAATTGTCCGCGTGTTGGACAAGTTCACTTTGCATAAAGCCGAGCTTGCAGCCGAGCTTGCAGCTCGGCTGCGGCAGTATGAATACTACCGCGACAAACTACTTACATTCGACGATACAGTAAAACGAGTAACAACAAATGAAATATTTGATGTAATAACAGATTATACTGCAGCAGGTTCTTTTGCTGATTTAGCGAAAAATGTAAAATATGAGAAGGAGCATGGTTTTGCTCAATTAATTCGTACAACTGATTTAAAAAGTAAATTTGCAAAAAAAGATAGCTTTATCTATGTAAATGAACATGCTTATGAATATTTGTGGCGTGTACAATTAGATAAAGAAAGTATCATAATGCCAAATGTGGGAAATTGCGGAGAAGTATATTACACTCTACCCAATATATTTCCATCAGAATTTAATGTTCTTGGTCCCAATGCAATTCTTATACGAAGTAATAAATATTTGAACAAGTATTTGTATTATGCTATTCAACATGAGGATTTTCAGAAACAACTAAAGAAAATCACAAGTCCAGTAGGTCAAACGAAATTTAATAAAACAGAATTTAAGGAACTCCTCATCCCTCTCCCATCATTATCGGAGCAAGAGCGGATTGTTTCTATCCTTGACCGCTTCGACAAACTTTGCCACGATATTCGTGAGGGACTACCCGCAGAGATTGAACTCCGCCAAAAGCAATACGAACACTACCGCGACCGCCTGCTTACATTTAGGCAATTAGGCGATTAGGCGAGAGGCTAAAGGCTAAGAAATTGCGCAGAGCGCATTTCTCTAAAAGCAGTAGCCCGTAGGGCGTCCACTAAACATAAAAAACATATGACCCAATACCACATCATCAGCAAGACCAGCGAAAGCACTGTAGTGGCTCAATACGAGAGCAAGGCCAAGCGCTCCACCGAGTACCAGAGCGAGGCAGCCCTCGAACGCGCGTTCATTGAGCAACTCCAAGCGCAAGCATACGAGTACATCACCATCCACAGCCAAAGCGAGATGGTCAGCAACCTGCGCCAGCAACTGGAGCGCCTCAACCAATACCACTTCTCCGAAGACGAGTGGCAACGCCTCTACACGCAGGTCATCGCCAACCCCAACGAAGGTATTGCCGAGAAAGCCAACCGCATCCAGAACGATGCGCGTTTTGCCTTCAAACTGGACAACGGCGACACGCGTAACATCATGCTCCTCGACAAACAGCATATCCACGAGAACCACCTGCAGGTCATCAACCAATATGCCGAGGAAGGCGGTGCACACCCGACGCGCTACGATGTGACTATCTTGGTCAATGGACTGCCATTGGTGCATATCGAACTCAAAAGCCGCGGCAAGAACATCCGCGAGGCGTTCAACCAAATCAATCGCTACCAACGCGACTCCTTCTGGGCAGGCGACGCACTCTTCCACTATGTGCAGATCTTCGTCATCAGCAACGGTACACTCACCAAGTACTACAGCAATACCACCCGTGAGAACCATATCCGCGAGTTTGGTAAGATGCAACGCAAGAACAAGAGCAAGACCAGCAACTCCTTTGAGTTTACTTCCTATTGGGCAGATGCCAACAACCGCATCATTCCCGACCTCATGGACTTCACTCGCACCTTCTTTACCAAAGGTACGCTGCTCAATATCCTCACGCGCTACTGCATTTTTACCAGCGAAAAGATGCTGCTGGTCATGCGCCCTTATCAGATTGTGGCTACCGAACGCATCCTGCAACGCATACAGATAGCGCACAACCAACGCACCTACGGCAAGATAGAAGGCGGTGGATACATCTGGCACACCACAGGCAGCGGCAAGACACTTACCAGTTTCAAGACCGCACAAATGGCGTCCAAACTCGACTATATCGACAAAGTGCTGTTTGTGGTGGACCGCAAGGACCTCGACTATCAGACTATGCGCGAGTACGACCGATTTGAGAAAGGTGCTGCCAACAGCAACACCTCGACCGCCATCCTCACCCGTCAGATGGACGACCCTAATGCGCGTATCATCATCACCACGATTCAGAAACTCAGCATCTTTGTCAAACGCAACCCACAACACCCCGCGCTGCGCCAACGCATCGTGCTCATCTTCGACGAGTGCCACCGCAGTCAGTTTGGCGAGTTGCACCATATGATTACCAAGTACTTCAAGTGCTATAATATCTTTGGTTTCACAGGCACGCCAATCTTCCCCGAGAACGCTATCGGCAGCGGCCACCTGCGCACCACGCAGCAAGCGTTTGGCGATCGCCTGCACTCCTATACCATCGTGGACGCTATCAACGACCACAATGTGCTACCTTTCAAAGTCGATTATATCAAGACCATCGATAAAGAGGAGAACATCCTCGACAAGTCCGTTAGCGATATCGACCGCGATGCCGTCTATATGGCACCCGAGCGTATCACCAAGGTCACACGCTATATACTGGATAACTTCAATAGCAAGACCTATCGCAATAGCAAATACTATTCGTTCAACAAGGTGATGAACATCGCCGATGTGGCGACTACACACGAGGAGGAACGCAAACAGAAAGTGTCGCTGCATGGCTTCAACTCCATTTTCTGTGTGAGCAGTATCGAGGCAGCCAAACTCTACTATACCGAGCTGCAAAAGCAGATGGCGCACCTCACACCCGACCAACGCCTGAAGATGGCACTTATCTACTCCTATGGCGTCAACGAGG
>CALZHO010000032.1 GCA_945787425.1 uncultured Bacteroidales bacterium | reverse complement strand
GCACGATTGTACAAGATTCGCCCTGACAATGCCTTGGAGAAAACCAACGCCAAGTTTATCAAGCGATTCAACTACATTGAGCAGCAGGCAAAAGAAAAGGGTCTGTCTCTCAAAGACATGACCCTTGGTGAGATGGAAGCTCTCTGGCAAGAAGCCAAGAAACAAGATTAGACAGGATTACTTGACTGGCAGTACGAACGTGAGGGAGTTCGTGGAGAACTCAGAATCGCTCATCACTGTCATCTTGATGGTGTGTGAACCTGCTTCTTGGGGAACGATATAGGTGGAGAACATCACAAAATCGACGATTGGATTGAAGTGCAAGAATCCTTTTTCGGGTTGAGAATCCGCGGCAAAATACTGCTTCTGTTTCTCATCATGGATATCCACATTAAACCAAGCGTGCACACGTACACTATCGTAGGCAGCTTTGACACTTACCAGATGATTGGGATAGGATACAAATCGCCCGATGAACATCACCGTATCGCCTAACTGCATCGTGTCCATATATAGATACTCCAATTCTTCCTTGTATGTAGCGAACAGAGTATCTTTAGCACCAATAACGGAGTCATTCTTGATTTGTGGGTTAACAAACATAGCACTAAAGTCCATTTGAGGTGTGACATGTGTACCCGTTTTACCAAAGCAGCTATTCATCAATAGTGCCACGAGAACTAATAGAAGAAAAGATGGAATGTTTTTATACATAATTGTAAATACTTAATAGATAAATACGTTATTCGTTAATTGATACAAAAATCGGGCCTTTTTGACCCGATGTGCGGCATAAAGGACTCGAACCTTCACTCCTCTCGAAACTAGATCCTAAGTCTAGCGCGTCTACCAATTCCGCCAATGCCGCAGAAATCGAGTGCAAAATTAGTAAAAATATTACACATACGCAAGAAAAATAGCAAAAACTTTGCTTTTATTAACTAATGAGCGATACTTTTTATCATAATTTACCAAATGGACTGCAAATTGTCCACCGCAAGACCACTTCTCCTGTCGTTTATGTCGGTATAATGGTCGGAGCAGGCACACGTCATGAGTTACTCAACGAAAACGGCATGGCGCACTACATCGAGCATTGTGTCTTCAAAGGTACGCAGCACTACACCGCCCGCCAGATTATCAATCAAATTGAGGGCATTGGTGGTGAGATCAATGCCTATACCACCAAAGAGGAGACCACATTCTATGCGGCTACTCTGAGTAATCATTTCCGTACCACGCTCCACCTGCTCGCTGAAATGGTGCTGCGCCCCACTTTCAGCAAGAGGGAAACCGACAAAGAGCTTACAGTCATTCTGGACGAGATAGAGAGTTATAATGATTCGCCCAGCGAACTCATCTATGATGACTTTGAGAATATGATTTTTGAGGGCAGTTCATTGGCGATGCCTATACTTGGTACAAAGAAAACGCTGCGCCGTATATCTAAGTCGCCCGATATGGCACTGAGTTGGATGCAGCAGCACTACCGCCCTGAACGCATGGTGCTCTTCGTGCTCGGCAACGTCAGTACCAAGCAGGTTATCGCCAGCGCGGAGAGAGAGTTAGCCCCTCTCAATCCCCCCTCAAGGGGGGAAACCATCTCCCTTCCCTTCAGGGAAGGGGTGGGGTTAGGACTGTCCCGACTATACCGCCGCCACACTCACCAAACGCATATGATGCTGGGGTCGTATGCTTACCCTATCGGACACCACAAGCAACTAACCATGTATTTGCTCAACAATATCTTGGGCGGTGGCAGTATGTCCAGCCGATTGTATTTGAGTCTGCGCGAGAAATATGGATTGGTGTATAATATTGATTCACAAGCAGTACCACTCAGCGATACGGGTTATTGGAATATCTACTTGGCGTGTGAGCCACAGCACAAAGACGCATGTCTGGAGCTCTGCCATAAGGAACTCAAGCAGTTGCGCGATACTACTCTCACCTCTACCCAACTCCTACGCGCTTTGCGCCAGTTAGAGGGTCAGATGGCTATATCTGCGGAGAATCAAGAGAATAATGCGCTGGCGATGGCAAAGCAGATGCTTTATCACCATCATGCTCCTGCGTGGCGTGAGACTTATGCAAAGGTGAAAGAAATCACCCCTACTCAATTGCAAGATGTCGCCAACGAAGTCTTCGCCCCCGAAAAGATCTACACGCTGTTGTATGATTGATATGGTTGTTTCATTGGTTGGATGATACACAAAACTCCGCGGAAATGCGCTTTTTTGGGCACTTTCCGCGGAGTTTCAATCAAATTCAATCTATATTCAATCTATCTCCTGCATTATCTATTACGCACTATTCACGCACTATTCACGCACAATACACGCACAATACACGCACAATACACGCACAATACACGCACTATTCCTAATACTTCCTCGGAGGTTGATTGGCGGAAAGCTTACACTATGGCATACAAAAACGCGACCCCGATGGAGTCGCGTTTGATAGTTTTATCCTTTTATCTTACGATTTGGAATTATTCTCTGTGGAGATTATTGGATGAACTTTTGACCGTTCTTGATAACGATACCCTTGTAGTTCTCATCTACCTCAACACCGAGGAGGTTGAATGTCTTGTTGCTGATAGGAGCAACTACGTTCTCAACGCCAGTAGCTGGGCCACCGTCACCTTGGTTAACAACAAGTTCATATACAAAACCATCAGCATCGAAAGTTACAATACCTTGACGGCCTGTACCCTCTGTTAATGGTTCTACAGTAACACTTACAGCAACTACAGGTTCAGGTTCCTCTTCAGTACCAACGTTGGCAAGGAAGTATTCTACCTCCATCCACTCTGGATAATCAACAGACCATGACGCATCTACATCATATACGTTGGTGTACAATACGTTATATTTGTTGCCTTCTTTAACATAGTAAGCCTCTCCACCCTCAACAGAAACATTCATCACATTTCCTGCTACATCCTGTACAGTTGGCCAATAAGCATCATACATGATAGCGAGGTTAGAACTTGCTCTGAAGATAGGAGTATATTTGCCACCAACCTTGTATAGAGTTGTACCACCAGGAGTATAGAAGTCTGCATAAATACCGAAATCACAACCAGACTCGTTGAAGCCAGTCAATTGAAGAACAAAGTCACCCTCAACAACAACAGCAACGTCCATCATACCACCAAATGGGTCTTCCTCTTGGAATGTAGCAACGATGGTACCAAGACCTGCTTGCACTTCAACAAGGTTTTCAACAGTAGCCACAGTGGTAGCCAGAACAGAATCGGTATAGATAATACCTTCGGTCAAATCAGCAGCAAAGAGCTCAATCTTAACTTGGCCACCCTCTGGCATAATGGCAGTACCATTTACGTTGTAAACTGGGATATTGATTGAACTAATAGTCAATGGACTAACGTTGCGAACAAGAGAAAGGAGAGTATCAGCAGTTGCACCAGTTGCTGTATCAGGAATCAATTTAGTACCATAAGCATAAGCGCCGCGCACACCTGCTCCAATACGATAAAAGTCACCACCATCTCCATTATCCATAGGATCTGTTGCCATACCGCAAAGAGTGATAGGGATATTCTCACCAGTTGAGATAGTAAATGGAGATGCACCAGAAGCTAACAAACCACCATTTTCATTTCCTGCTGCAAACTTATAACCTTTGATGTTGTAGGTTTGATCACCTTGTGTCAAAGTGTGATCTGTGGTATATGGAAGATAATACTTACCATCAATACCATACCAATCTTTTGCCACCCAAGTCTCGCTATCCTCTGCAAGCAAGGAATCATTATGTTGAGCATACCAATCGGTTGGACCATAAAGGTTCATCCATACTACGCTATCCATATAAGGAATAGCAATCAAATCTACTGCCAAACTCATGAAAGTTGGAGTAAGCCCCCAATGCATCATACCATCAACATAATAGTAATCATGATCCGCATAATCTTCTGCTGCAGCCTTTTGTTGTTTAGCAATGTACTCTGCATTCCATTCCTCCATAGTTACCTCGCGATCCATTTCTACGGATTGGGTAGCGACCACTTGACGAACCTCCATGTTCTCAAGAGCAGTCATTTGCACTTGTGCGGTAGCCATACCTGCTATGAGCACTGCACTTAAAAGAGTAATTTTTTTCATGCCTTTAAAAATTTTGTTGTTAAACATTATGAGTTTTACCTCGTTTATTATTGTCTATTTATACACTAAAATGTATAATTACATTTTGATATTATTAGCACCTCTTACTACCAACTCCTTCTCACCCACAAGCTTCATACCTGCAGCAGCATTAAAGAGATTGCCCTCCAATGAAGCAGCACTGTAAGAACCCAACATCAAGTCTGCCACCGCTTGAGCTGCTGGAATTTGTTCCAAGAAGGTTTCTGTGTTGTTATCATAAGGGACTGCATTAGCCACGGCGATACCACTCTCATTTTGTGTCAAATCAACAGTCCAAACCAATTTCTTCTCTTGATTCTTCTTGCCTTGTTTATAGGTAAAGTTGATAAGCAAGAAATAGCCACCTTCGTACATATTCAATGACTGTTTGTAGCCGTAACCCATCACCTTCATCTTGGCAGAGGTATTTTTCATCGCAGTATTTACTGCTGATAGCAATTCCTCTACTGCCTCTTGACCAGCATAATCCACAGCCCAACCCAAAGCATTATCGGTAAAGTAAGCACCAAAGAGTACATTCAAGTTACCTGCATTCATGACAGCACCTTGCTCACTCTTGAGTTCGCCATTAATGCTATCGTAGTAGAAAATGTGATCATGTACATCCTCGCCAAAGCCCATTGATACGATGATACCATCTTCTGTAGAGCAAACTGGATGATAGGTAGCAGCCTCAGCTACAAGTGGTGATCCATATGCTGCACTTTGGAACTGTCCCTCTGCGCCATTATAAAGATACATTTTTTTGCCACCTTGGGTCAGCGTTACGATATTGTTGTTACCAAAGAGTTTGCTCTGCATTTTCTCGCAAGCAGTAAAATACGCAGCCAAGTCGGTATTCTTCATAGGACGCATTACGGTGTATGCGCTATGCTTTTTACCTTTCAAGAGTACTAACTCTGGAGTCGCCTTCAATATCAAAAACTCATAGTCTCCCAAGTGACCCGCACCATCCTCTTTAGGATCAGAAAATGCATGAAATACATCGTTGTAGGTATCAAATGTCAAGATTGGTCCGTAGTCGCTCTTTACTGCCCATGTACTAGCACTATCAGTCATAATCTTGTTATTGGTAGTTGCACTATTCTTCGCTGTTACGCTCACATTGCCATTCTTACTGAACTTCAGCACCATATTATAACCCTTGGCACTTGCCTCTAAGTTAGGGAAATATGCCATCTCCCAGCCCGTCTCATTAGAAGTGAGCACATCAAAGGCATTGGTGATAGCTTCTTGTGCACGAATGGCAGCTGGCTTATCAAACAAGCTTTCCTCATCGCGACTGCAAGCAGCGAAAGTAGCAGCTAGCAGAGCAATTATTACTAAATATTTTGCTTTCATATCTTATTCTATTTTTTTGCGTTGTGAAAAACTTATTTACCATTCAAGAACTCAAGGTTCATAATCATATTCCAATCCAAGTTCTTTTGACGCTCTTGTACCTCATTACGAAGTTCATCAAGATCTATCTCCCATTTCTCCTTGAGCCATGTGTTGCAAATATCCCATTTCTGGTTGATAATTGCAGCACCTTCTGCGCCTGCCTCCTTGAGCATGTTATCCCACCATGCATCTGGCTTCACGATATAGTTAGCAATCACCTCTACAAAGTCCTCGCGCGCCTCGCTACTTCCATAGTTACTTACGCAACCCAATTGCCAAGCTTCTTTATAAGTACGCTCTTGCCATTTGATAGGATCGTAGTTAGCAGGAGTGATTTGTGCAAACTCAGTAGGATAGTTCCTTTGTTGGTGCAAGATGTGTGCAAACTCGTGGTGCATGGTCTTAAAGATATACTCATTGAGGTTATCAATGTTGTTCAGTTGCATCTTGTTGATCTTCAAGAGGGTAATCTTGATACCACCTTCAGCATAGCCTAATTTCTCAGTATTATTCACAGGGTCCATCATAGATGAGCCAATGAGCTGAATCATCTTAGGACCATAGGTAGGCAAGAACTCAGGACCTACTACAGAATCATACACATCGTACCACAAATACAATGCCAAGTGTGCCAATGTATCTGCCATACCGATACTAACGGGTACTACGTTGTAGTTCGGATCAGTAGCATTGTCATCCAACTTATAAAGAAACTCTACGTTGTATGGCTCTGTATAGTATTTGTCCAACCATTTATCAAATTGATAAGTGTAGGTGGTGGTGTCAATTACTGGATCAACAAAGATTGACTCACCCGTCAATTGCTCATTGTCACATGCAGCGAAGCCCAACACAAGGCATGCTACTGCTAATATTTTATATAAACTTCTCATAACTATTATATATTTAGTAGTTAATCATTATTTTACTCTTCTTCCTCCACCAATTTCACATCACTACTACTTGGCAAAGAAGCAGCGCTTGTATAAGTAGGAGTGGACGGGGTATATACTTCATTTGGGCTAACAGATGGAGAGGTTGTCATGCTACCATCCAAGTTATCACCCATGACCTCACGAGGGTTTGCGGTCATACCTGCTACGATTACCTCTTGTGGCAGTTGGATAGCACGGCGGTCATCATTCCAAACTAATTTACGAGGCGCATCTTTACCTTGCACGTGTTCAATCTCAATACCGTAGCGTTTGAGGTCGTGCCAACGCAAGCCATCGTGCATACCCTCAATACGACGGAAGTGCAATGCACAGTGCACAAATGGCATTTGCTCTGGAGTTATTACCCAATCTGCTGCCATATCTTGGTTGTGCAATACTGGAGCAAACTTAGTACCAGCCTTCTCTGTATAGAACTTAGTAATTATTGCAGCATTCAGTTTTACGGTACTGTCAGCATTCATGATCATACGACCATCTACGTTGTAACTTTGGCACCACAGACGGAAGTCATTAGCGGAACCAGTCAAGTCATTGAGATGAGCCTTTGCCTCAGCACGGCAAAGAAGTGTTTCGTTGGTAGTAAACGCACGACTCACCATACGAACGAAACCATAGCCTGCCACTTTGTCGGTATATTCAAAGTCGTAAAAATCTTTTGCGATAAAACCACCCAATTTCTGATCAGCACTCCAAAAACCTACACCAGGGAATTGTCCATTCCAGCAAGGACCTGATCCATGCGTAGCGAAGTTCTGAGCGTCACCATTTACTTGATAGCGACCATATGTTGGGAAGTGTGCATAAGCTGAAGATGAGTAAGTAGCGATTAACAACAAGTTAGAAGGAGCATTCACATCTATATAGTGATTAAATGCCAACTCAATGTTACTTTGATCACGGTTAGTTTCTGCGTCAAAGAGCATTGACAACGTGGTCTCATCTGTAGTAGTCAATACATAGTCTGCATGCTCCACCACCTTGGCCCATTCACGTTTGTAAAGATAGAAACGCGCAGCGAAAGCGTGAGCGGCTTTCACGTTGAAGTGATAGCGAGGTAC
>CALZHO010000031.1 GCA_945787425.1 uncultured Bacteroidales bacterium | reverse complement strand
GGTGCTGCTTGACGGAGCGGGCAAATTGCAGGGGTATATGCAACAAGTGCCAGAGACGGCGTGGATGCTACTGGAGGTCACAGAGGGGCAACGTCCGCTGACGATTATTTATCCCAATGCGCGTAATTTGGCGCCTAATCTCTTGGCAGAGGATGGTAGTGTGGGTATTCGCATTACGCAAGAGCCGTTTACTAAAGCCCTTTGTGAGCAACTGCATAGGCCTATTGTATCTACTTCTGCCAACTTTAGTGGCGAACCTGCTGCGAAAATTTTTAGTGACATCTGTCCTGAATTATTGGAGGCAGTGGATTATGTTTGCGCGTTCCGTCGTGATGACACTACTTCTCATCAGCCCTCTGCTATCGTTAAGATTGATGAAAAAGAACGCATAACTATTATTCGCTCATGACTTTTCTTACTTCATATCGCAAACAACAATTTACCTATATCTTTTTGGACCTGCTATCTTCGCTCTTAGTGTGGGTAGCATTTCTCGGTTTTCGTTGGTTGGTGCACGAAGGCAAGGTTTTTAGTGTTGATACGATACTGATTCCTATATTTGATTTCTATCGCCCATTGCTGTTGTATCCATTGGGGTGTATCGTGATATATTATTTATCGGGCTACTACATTCGTCCATTAAGGAAGGATTATGCAAAGGAGTTCCGGACGACATTGGTTTCTGCTTTGTTGATTGCATTTGGTGCGTTTTTCTTGATTATCATTGACGATCCTGTTAGTAGTTATCGCAATTATTTGACTTCGTTGGTGATGCTGATATGTTTGCAGTTTGTGTTGAGTTATATCCCACGCGTATTAGCCACGACTTGTTCGCGTTGGCGTGTTGCGAAGAATACCAAGCAATATACGCTGCACAGTTTGGAGGATGTTGTTAATTTCAAGCGCCTTCAGCAGGAAGAAGTGTATGATGAGGTGATTATTGATTTACCATCTACTGCCAACGAGAAGGATATTTACACGATGATCAATCAGTTGTATCCTTATGGCGTGGAGATTGCAGTCAAACCTCGTTTGTATGATATGTTGACAGGTGCAGCCAGTATCAAGGGGGTAGAGGATATGCCTTTGGTGCGTATCACCGAACATAAGATGAGCGATAGCCAATTATGTATGAAACGTGCTTTTGATATTGTTTTCTCGTTGGTGTCGCTGTTGGTGTTGTCTCCTCTGTATATAGTGATATTTGTGTTGGTATGGTGTACCTCCAAAGGTCCTGCTATTTACAAGCAGGAACGTATAGGTTTGCATGGTATTCCTTTTTATATCTTGAAGTACCGCACCATGTGTCATAACGCTGAAGATGGTGTGCCACAGTTGAGTGCGGACCATGATCCGCGTGTAACGGCCGTAGGAAAAATACTGCGTAAATATCGTTTGGATGAACTGCCACAGATGTGGAATGTGTTGAAAGGTGATATGTCTATCGTGGGTCCACGCCCTGAACGTAGGTATTTCATCGAGCAGATAGAGAAACAGGCACCTTACTATTGTTTGCTATATAAGATTCGTCCAGGGTTGACCAGTTGGGGACCTGTGAAAGTGGGCTACACAGATACTATCGAAAAGATGGTGCAACGCCTGAATTATGATATAGTCTATGTGGAAAATATGTCCTTACAATTGGACTTTAAGATTCTCTTCCACACGATTGGTGTGATTTTGGATGGCAAAGGGAAGTAGTGTTGGTGTAGGGATAGAGTGTAAAGTGTAGAGTGTAAAGGAAGGTATTATGAGTTACGATGAAGCTATAAAACGAATAGAACAGATTGTGAGTGAATTGGAGCAATCGGAGGCATTGAGTATGGATGCCTATCAAATGAAAGCCAAAGAGGCGAAAGAACTGCTATCTTACTGTCAAAAGCAGTTGACCGATTGGGAGGAGAAGATGGAGAGTATTGTCACTCCAGAGGAGTAACAATGGCGTTTCGTGTTTAGAGGACGGCGTGATACGCCCCTACTGTTTAGTGGCAAGATTATTCCTCGGAGAAGTGCACGAGAACGTGGCGGTAGGAGTTGAATATCTTGGATTTCGAGACAAATCCGAGGTATTTTTTTTGTTCATCCACTACGGGCAGGTTCCATGCACCTGTATCCTCAAAAACCTCCATCACCTTACCCATAGGCATGGTGTCTGTGAGGATGGCTTGTGGCGAGTTCATGAGTTGTTTGACCGTGAAACGGTTATACAGGCGAGGTTGGAACATGATGTTGCGTACCTCGTCTAAGAGCAAGATTCCCAATAGTTTGCCTTCTTCGTTGACCACAGGGAAGATGTTGCGATGGCTCTGCGATATTACCTTAACCAGTTCGCCCAAAGTCATGTCGGGGTTAAGGGTACGGAGGTCGGTCTCGAGGACATTCTCCATCTTCATGAGCGTGAGGACAGAGCGGTCTTTGTTGTGCGTTAGCAGTTCGCCCTTTTTTGCCAAACGCATGGCGTAAAGACTATGGGGCTCGAAGATCTTTATTGTCAGGTAAGAAACAACAGCTACAGCCATGAGTGGCATGAAGAGATGGTAGCCGCCTGTGAGTTCGGCAATGAGGAAGATACCTGTCAGTGGGGCGTGCATGACACCTGCCATAAGACCAGACATACCCGCCAATGCAAAATTGGCTTCGGGAACACCGATACCGAGCATGTTCATGAGTCGGGCGCAGATAAATCCGACGATAGCACCCATGAAAAGCGAAGGCGCGAAGATTCCACCCACACCGCCACCACCATTGGTGGCAACCGATGCGACAATCTTGAGCAATACGATGGCAGAGAAATAACCCACCAGAATCCACGAACCCGTGCCAAAACGTTCGAAAGGACTATTAGCAATAGCAGAAACGGAGTCGCCGTTGATGAGTTGCTTGATGACGTCGTATCCCTCGCCATATAGTGGGGGGAAGAGGAAAAGTAGCAAACCCAAAACCGAACCACCCACGAGGAACTTCACCCATATGTTTTGGACATAGCGTTTGAAGAGTTGCTCCAAGCTGTTCATTCCGCGAGTGAAATAGAGCGACACCAGTCCACATAGGATGCCTAAAATGATATACCATGGCAGACGTTCCACGAAGAAGGGTTCGCTGTTGGTCAGCGGGAACATGGCCTCTTGTCCGTTGGCGATGAAGGAGATAGCGGTGGCTGTCACGGAGGAGATGAGCAATGGTGCTACGGAGGTCATGGTGAGGTCCATCATCAGCACTTCAAGGGTGAAGACCAGACCTGCTATCGGGGCTTGGAAGATTCCACCCACTGCCCCTGCGGCACCGCAGCCAATCATAAGCATCATGGTCTTTTGGTCGAGGCGGAAGAGTTTGGCGAGGTTGCTACCGATAGCCGACCCCGTGAGTACGATAGGTGCCTCTGCACCGACCGAACCACCAAAACCGATAGTCAGTGCTGACCCCACCAAGGACGACCACATATTGTGCATCTTGATGATGGATTTGCGTTGTGAGATGGCGTATAGAATCTTGGTAATACCGTGCGAGATATCGTCTTTGACAATGTATTTGACAAAGAGTCCTGCGAGCGTGATACCAATCATTGGGGTGATAAGATACCACCAGTGGTCTTGAGCAATGAGTTGGCTCTCCACGAAATGCTGGATTCCGTGAATCATGAACTTGAGCAGCTGTGCTGCGCACGATGCCAATGCTCCCACAAAGAAACTCAGAATGAGGACGAGGTTCTTTTGTGGGATGTGTTGCTCACGCCAAGCAATGAAGCGGTCGTATGTTAATTTTGAATTCAGAATTTTGAATTTTGAATTACTCTTCGAAATTGTCTTGGGTATCCCAACCTATACCGCGATATTTGTCGAGATCCCACTCCTCTTCCACCTCGTTGAGGTAGATAGTGTGTGGCTCGTCCTCCTCTTCCGGCTCTTCGTCGCGCTCAATGACCTTAACGTCGATTGGTGAGTGCGATATTTCAATCACTTGGTTTTGCTCCTTATTGAGTTCTTCCCACAGCATGTCCTTGAGTTCGGTGAGCCCTATGCCGCTAGCCGATGAGAAACAAATGACGGATATGCCTAAGTCCTCGGATAGTTCTTTGGTAAGTTTGTTGAGGTCAATCTGTGGGTCGGCTATATCGCATTTGGAGATAGCCAAGATGCGCGCTTTGGTAAGCAGTTGAGGATTGTATTTCTCTAACTCGGCGAGCAGAATCTCATACTCCTTCTTGATGTCCTCTGTGATGACAGGCACCATGAAGAGTAGCACGGCGTTGCGCTCGATATGACGCAAGAAACGGAGTCCAAGTCCGCGTCCTTCGGCTGCCCCCTCGATGATACCAGGGATATCTGCCATGCAGAAGGATTGGTTGTCACGGTAGGAAACGATACCGAGTTGCGGTGTCAGCGTTGTAAACGGATAGTCTGCAATCTCTGGTTTGGCTGCGCTGACCACGGAGAGTAGGGTGGATTTACCTGCATTGGGGAAACCTACCAAACCAACGTCTGCGAGCACTTTGAGTTGGAGAATGACGTTGGCTTCCATACATGGTTCGCCAGGTTGTGCATAGCGGGGGGCTTGGTTGGTGGCAGTGCGGAAGTGCCAGTTGCCCAGTCCACCTTTACCGCCACGGAAGAGGATGATTTCCTCTTGATGTTCCTTAATCTCGCACATCCATTCACCCGTGTCGCCGTTGTAAACCACTGTGCCACAAGGTACTTCGATGATTTTGTCTTCACCGTCTTTGCCGTATGAGCGCGAAGCGCCCCCTTTGCCACCATCGGTGGCGAAGATATGCTTCTGATACTTAAGGTGCAGCAGTGTCCATAGGTTGCGATTGCCGCGAAGGATGATATGTCCTCCTCGTCCGCCGTCGCCGCCATCGGGTCCGCCTTTGGGCACATATTTCGCACGGTGGAAGTGCATGCTACCTGGTCCGCCCTTGCCCGAGCGGCAGTATATTTTTACGTAGTCAATGAATGAGGAGGATGCCATGTTAATTTACGATTGGACTATTTACAATTTACGACTGATAGATTTATTTTTGAATCAGTTTCAGAATGTTGTCTATTTGGCTAAAGGTGTCCTCCATGGAGTAGTTGCCATTGATAGCAAAGTAGTTATGGCGATGGAGGTAGTATGTGCAAACAGGCTTGGTCTCTGTCTGATATACTTGGAGACGTTTTTTGATGGTCTCGTAGTTGTCGTCGGCGCGACCGCTGGTCTTGCCACGGTTGAGAAGACGTTTGATTACCTCGTCTTCTTCTACAAAGAGGTCAAGCAACACTGCCTTCATTTGGCGGCGTTCGAGCAGCAGTTCCAGTGCTTCGGCTTGAGCCACAGTACGTGGGAAACCGTCGAAGATAACGCCTTTGCAATCAGCTGGCAGGTTATCGAGGTAGCGTGCGATGAGGTGAATCATCTTGTGGTCTGGTACGAGGTTACCGCCTGCAATGAGTTCGCCAATTTCTTTGCCGAGTTCGCTGCCAGACTTGATTTCGGCGCGAAGTGCATCACCTGTAGAGAGGTGTTGCAATCCATATTTTTGTACGATAAGGTCAGATTGTGTGCCCTTGCCACTACCTGGGGCACCGCAGAGGATGATGTTGAGCATAGTGTAGAGTTGTGTTATATTGTGTAGAATTGTGTTTTGACACAAAACGAGTTGCCCCAAAAGAGCAACTCGCTGTATCTACATAATTGGATTAGAGAGCCAAACCTTTACCAGCTTTGAACTTAGCTACTTTCTTAGCAGCGATCTCGATCTTAGCGCCAGTAGCAGGGTTAACGCCTTGGCGAGCAGCTTTCTCAACTACAGAGAAAGTACCGAAACCTACCAATTGTACGCTCTCACCCTTTTGGAGTGCACCAGCGATTGCGTTTACAGTTGCCTCAAGAGCACCTTGTGCTTGTACTTTTGTCAAACCAGCCTCAGCTGCAATAGCAGCTACCAAATCTGCTTTATTCATACGAAAATTAGATTAAATTATTAAACATTAAGTATTTTACATTGGCTTTTCCAACGAATTGCATGCAAAGTTACTACAATTTTCTAATTCTGCAAATATTTTGACTGAAAAAATGTCATTTTTCTGCCATTTTTTGCATTTTTCTGCCTTATAGCACAGTTTTTGTTTGTATTTTCGTAGTTTTTTACTACTTTTGCATAGAAATCATCAATCAATTGACAATGTATAGAAATTTACCACCGATTACAAAAAATCTGTTGTTGATAAACCTCATCTGCTATCTTGCGGATGTGGTTTTTCAGCGCTATGGCATTAGTTTTAGCCATGTTTTTGGCTTGCATTATTTGACGGCCTCTGATTTCCGTCTGTGGCAACCGCTTACTTATATGTTTATGCATGCGAACTTCTCGCATATCTTCTTCAATATGTTTGCGGTGTTTATGTTTGCCCCTGCCATTGAGGAACGTTGGGGAGGCAAACGCTTTTTGATATATTATCTGGTGACGGGTTTGGGTGCTGCGGTCGTGCAAGAGGCAGTGTGGGCATTGCAGCTGCAACCTGTCTTGAGTACGCTTGACCCATTGATGGCTACTCGATTGGCTAACCGCGTGGTAACTATTGGTGCCAGTGGTGCGGTGTTTGGCATTTTGTTGGCGTTTGGCTGGCTGTTCCCCGATGTGCGTATGTTCATTATGTTTATTCCTATTCCTATGCGCGCGCGTACTTTAGTTATTATATATGCGTTGATAGAGTTGTTTACGGGTTTGGCGCCCACTGCGGGCGACAATGTGGCACATTTCGCGCACTTGGGCGGTATGATTTTTGGTTGGTTGCTGATATTGTGGTGGCGTCATCGCGGGTATGATGGCTTTGACTCTACGCCATGGAACGATGGCTCGCTCCGCCGCTGGTGGGAGAATGTGAAGCGTTGGATTCGCGATAAATGGGAAGATCGCTTCCCTCCGCGCCACCCGCGCATCAATCGAGATAAGGATAGCAACTACCGTGACTATCACTACCACGAGCCGTTGTAGTTTCTCAAGACAATTGATGACAACCTTTTTCAGTTTTGATCAAACCGCCAGGAATTGTGCGATTATTCTGCGGTTATTGTGCGGTAATAGTGCGGTGCGGATGAGGAAAGTGGGAGTATCACCACCCAATGGTGGCGCAGACAGGGAAGTGGTCGGAGTAGGAGACTCTGTCCACTTCGCAGGTTATAGGAGTCATGTTGCGCGAGCAGAGGATATAATCGATGCGAATACCCAGAGGACCTTTCTTGTAAGTGTTGCCCAACTTGCCTAAACTGCCCTCCAAAAAGCAGTCGCGCATGCCCCAACGAATCTTGCCATACACATACGACAACGGTATGGAATTGAAGTCACCCACCGCCAACACAGGGTGGGGCGATTGGTTAATCGCCGCTTTCACCGCCTTCGCCTGCTCTTGGCGTAGCTCACTGGCAGCGTGGAGCTTCTGATTGAGGGTACTCTGCTTGAAATGGCTGACGGACAAAGTGTCCAGGTGCAAGTCTTCTTTCATGAGGCGAAAACTCTCCAAGTGATTCACGATAAGGCGAATAGTGTCTTCTTTTACCACCACATCGCACTGGCTACTGATGTTATTCTGCGAC
>CALZHO010000030.1 GCA_945787425.1 uncultured Bacteroidales bacterium | reverse complement strand
CCACAAGCGCAGCTGGTCATGCGTGAGCACGACACCTGTTGGGTTGTTTGGAAAGCAGAGGTAAATGATGTCCACCGGCTGCTTGGGCAGTTCCGGAACAAAAGCATTTTCTTTCATACACGGTATAAAAACTATCTCCCTGCCTGCCATGATATTCGCATCCACATAGGCAGGATAGGTAGGGTCAAGAATCGCCACTGTGTTCTTTTGGTCAAATAGTTCGCTGAGATTGCCTAAATCGCTTCCTGCGCCCTCGCTGATAAACACCTCGTCGGGTTCAAAACAAATCCCGCGAGGGCAGTAAAAAGAGTCGATGATACGCTGCTGCAACCATTGGTAACCGTTTTCGGGACAATAACCACGGAATGTATCGGCGTGAGCCAACTCTTCTGCAGCGGTGTGCATGGCATCCACGATGACACGGGGGAGCGGACGCGTCACATCGCCCACGCCCATACGCAGCAGCCTCTCATTCGGATGATGTGCTAGATAAGCGTTCACCCGCAGTTCGATGTCACGAAACAGATAATTAGCCGGTAATTCGGCATAATAGGGATTGATTTGCATGATTATTCCTCCCAGCTATAGGTACCCCGGAATACTTCTGTTGCCGGACCTGTCATGGTAATTTTGTTTTCCAACGGGTCATAATGAATCAATAACTCACCTCCCTTGAGGTGCACGATAATCTCCTCTCCTGTCTCACCCATCCGGTACGCCGCTACGGCTGCTGCGCAGGCTCCTGTGCCGCATGCCATAGTCTCGCCGCTGCCGCGTTCCCACACGCGTACATCTAATTCACGCGCATTGCGTACATGAGCGAACTCTACATTGGTGCCTTTCGGGAAATGCGGGTGCGTACCTATTCGTTCGCCCAAATCTGCCATTTCCGCATCGGAGATTACCCCGCTGTGGAAAAACACGGCGTGCGGATTACCCATATTGACGGAGGTGAAACCCAAGAGGTCACGACCTTTCAAGGCAAGCGAATCAGTGGCTGTCTTCGGGGTTCCCATATCTGCTGTCACTTCGTGTACCAAACCGTTTTGGATGTGAAGACATAACTTCCGGATACCCACAATCGTCTTGATTCTCATCTTTGGCTGTGTACATAAACCGCTTTCGTACAGATATTTGCCTACGCAACGGATGGCATTGCCACACATCTCCGCCTCCGAACCATCGGCATTGAAGATACGCATCGACGCTTCGGCTTCTTTGCACGGAAGAATCAGCACTAACCCGTCTGAACCTATTCCGAAATGGCGGTCGCTGACAGTACGCGCCAAGGCGGATAAATCCGTACTTGCTATTATGGCGGCTGCGGTTGCAGGGAAACAGTCTATATACACATAGTCATTCCCTAAGCCGTGCATCTTGACAAATTTCAGCTCTTTTCTCATTTTCGCGCTTTTTCTTTCCCGGGTGACCGTTCATCTTGCAACCCGTTTGCCGGATTGTTAATTTTAAAATTCGGGCACAAAGATACAACAAAAACTGCACATACGCAAGTGTATGGGTGTTTTTTTTGCCAAATAGAATGTCATTCTATGTTTTTTTTGAGGGCGGCGATAGGCAGCATATGCTCGCATGAAAACAACGAAAGACCGCCTGTTTAGGGCGACCTTCGTTAGTAATTAGTAGTTAGTAGTGAGTAGTGAGTAGGGAGTACAGCTTCTAACATACGCATAAGATACGCGTAACATACGCCGTTTTGCAATAGTTGTTCGAACACTATTCCATGCCTTTTGATTAGTAAACCTTTTTCGTACTCCTGTCAACCTTTTTAGGTATCGAGTCAAAAGTTTACGATTTTTAAGATTATATATCAGTAATCGAGTCAACCTTTTTCAGGTTTAGTCAAGAAAAGTCACTTTTTGTAGGCGAGGAGTTGAGTCGGAGTTCTCTCGGTCGTCTCTCGGTCGTCGGTCGGTGAGATGAGGCAAGGTATAAGAGAGGGAAAAAGGATGGCAATCTTAAGAAAACGCACATTTTGAGTTTGGGAGTTCTTTCGGAGTTCTTTGGTTCTTATCTCGCCCAAGGGGCTCGAACGAACTATATTAAAAAATTAATAAAAAACATCATTTTTATGCAAGTGATGATACAAACCCATCAATATATGGTTGATTATTTGTTACTACTGCAAAGGCTTGACGGATAAGTTTGTTTGCTATAGCAATAAGTGCAACCTTTGCTGATTTGCCTTTAGCACGCAATTTTTCATATGTATCTTTACATGCTTTATTGTATCGGATACATACGAGCGCAGCGACATATAATTGACCACGTAGGTGTGGATCGCCATTGCGATTAATGTGACCTTTGACATTTACTGATGTACCCGATTGTTGATAAGTAGGACAAAGCCCTAAATATCGCGAAATTTGCTTAGCACAGCTAAAATATGTAAATCCACCAGTAGCTACAATAAGTGCAGATGCAATAGTATCACTTATGCCATTAATGGAAGTTAATAGAGACATCTGGCGTGCATACTCCTTGTTAGATAGATTAGTAATCTCGTCTTCTAACTCTGCAATTTGGCGCTCTAAAAACTTAATGGTTTTCTCTACAGTGCGTTTACTTGTAAGATCCTGTTTAGGTAATACTGCAAGTGCTTGTTGTAGGTTTTTTGTGGCAGTTAAATGCTTTTTTAATTGGCGCAAAACAGTGCGTTTTTGCTTCAGTAAAAGAATGCTCTCTGTTGGTATCTTGTATGGTTCTGGAGTCATTTTCTCACCATACATAGCAATAAGTTTAGCATCAATCTCATCAGTCTTGGTGACGGTCATCATAGCACGCGAGAAATGCTTAATCTTTTGCGGATTCTCCATGCTAGTTGGGATGCCTGCTTGCTGAAGGAGATAAAGCAATAACATGCTGTAGTTACCTGTTGCTTCCATCACGCAATGGCAATCTTCTGGAAGTGAGGTGATAAAACTACGCACTCCCTTTGTGTTATTCTTGAAAGTTTTGGTTGTGTAACCACTCTTTCTGGGATAAGCTGCTACGAACGAATCCTTGCTTACGTCAATACCAATGTACATCATAACCGTTATAAATTAATTGCATCGTAGATAAACATCTCATACATCTGAACACTATCGTTGCTAATGCGGGGTCTTAGCCCAACGAACTATCCAGTTTTTAGATGTAAAAGTATGGGGGCTAAACGTTCGAGACTGTGTTAATGCACTAACGATTAATCGGCCTTATTCCATACTTTAGATGTAAATCGACTGCAAAGGTATAAAAATAAATTTAAATATACAACGATTATTCCATCTTTGGTTCTTCGTTGGTCTTTAGCCCGAGAGGGATTGGTAAGGTACAAAGGGAAGGAATATTAAGAAAAGTACTTTTTTGAGTTATAAACGATGTGGGGATAAACATAATCGCCACTTGTGCAAAACACAAATGGCGATTGATGAGTATAAGTGTATTAAGATCTTTTGACAGCAGTCGGTTAGTCTTTCTTTACTGGAGTTTTGGGGAAGATTGCCCAGAAAGCCAAAGCCACTACCAATGCAAAGCCAGCGAAGATATACCAACTGGTTTGCCAACCTGCCCATACAGACATTGGACCTGCTGCAACGACAGACTCTGCATGAACGAAATGGTTTACAATAGCTTGTGCTGCCAATGTACCAATAGTTGAACCAAAGCCGTTGGTCATCATCACAAACAGACCTTGTGCACTGGACCGTTGTGCAGGGTCGGTCTCTTGGTCCACATACAACGAGCCAGAGATATTGAAGAAGTCGAATGCAAAGCCATACACAATGCAACTCAAGACAAACAACAATACACCTGGCATACCCGGATTACCTGCGCCGAACAGACCGAAACGCAATACCCAAGCAAACATAGCCATCAACATTACCGCCTTGATACCAAAACGCTTCAGGAAGAATGGGATAAATAAGATGCACAATGCCTCGCAGATTTGCGAAATAGAAATCAAGATATTAGCATGTTGTACACCAAAAGTATTGGCAAACTCCTCAATCGCTCCGAAACTGGTAAGGAATGGGTTAGCATAGCCGTTGGTGATTTGCAAGCACATACCGAGCAACATGGAGAAGATAAAGAACACTGCCATCTTCTTTTGTTTGAACAGCGCAAACGCCTCCAAACCCAACGCCTCGACAAGCGACTTGTTCTCGACATGACCTTTCACTGGGCATTGTGGCAATGTCAATGAATACAATGCCAATACAATAC
Organism: uncultured Bacteroidales bacterium; assembly: GCA_945787425.1. GTDB lineage: Bacteria > Bacteroidota > Bacteroidia > Bacteroidales > Paludibacteraceae > Colicola. The sequence continues at coordinate 3,540 of CALZHO010000030.1, read as the reverse complement.
TCAATCCACCGCTAACGATAAATTGATTGGGTGTAGCTTGGAAACCGCACAAGTCCACTACCCACATCGTTACGATAAAGCCCACTGTACCGAGTACGCGGATAGGAGGGAAGTCCTTCACTGTATCCATGTTTGCTTGCGTTAATGCGGTATAAGCCACGGAGTTGCTGAGTGCAAGGGTAGGCATAAAGAATGCCACCGAGGCGGTGTAAAGCGAGAATAGGGTAGCAAATTGTACGCCGTCGCCTGCAAAGAGGCCATAAACACCTGTGGCAATCATAAAGGTACCTGCCAATGCGTGGCAAAGACTGAGTGCTTTCTCGGCAGGAATCCAACGGTCTGCCACGATACCCATCAACGCTGGCATGAAAAGACTGACGATACCTTGGATGGAATAGAACCAGCCGATATTGGTAGCCATACCATGCGTAGCAAGGTAGGTTCCCATAGATGTTAAATACGCTCCCCAAACGGCAAATTCGAGGAAGTTCATGACTGTTAGTCGAAGTTTGATGTTCTTCATATTCTGTATGTTTTAAAAGTTTTAAAGGTTCTAAAAGTTTTAAGGGTTGTAAGGGTTGATTAGTCGATGGTAGCCAACCTTTAGAACAGCAGCTGCGCTGCGACTAAAACTCTTAAAACTCTTTCAACTGCGAAGTTTAAAATTCACTGGTAAAGTGGAACTTGATGTTCTTATAGTCGTTCTGCGCCATCTGCAAGACATAGCCGCTATCTGCCATGAAGACATCGCGTCCTTCTTTGTCTTTCGCCATATACTGCGCTTTGCGCTTCTTGAACATCTCCAGTTCGGCTTCGTTGTCCGATTCTATCCAGCATGCTTTGTACATCTGCAATGGCTCCCAACGGCATTTGGCTTGGTACTCGTGCTCCAGGCGATGCTGAATCACCTCAAACTGCAGTTGACCTACCGTACCGACAATCTTGCGGCCGTTGAACTGATTGACAAACAACTGCGCCACACCTTCGTCCATGAGTTGGCTAACGCCCTTATCAAGCTGCTTTTGCTTCATTGGGTCGGCATTCTCGATATATTTAAACATCTCCGGCGAGAACGATGGCAAGCCCTTGAAGTGGAGGTTCTCACCTGCGGTGAGGGTGTCGCCAATCTTGAAGTTGCCTGTATCTGGAAGACCTACTATATCGCCTGCAAAGGCCTCATCTACCGTCTCTTTGCGCTGTGCCATAAAGCAAGTAGGAGCCGAGAAACGCATCTGGCGGTTCTCGCGCACGTGTCTATAATAGGTGTTACGCAGGAACTTACCGCTGCATATCTTGAAGAAGGCAATACACGAACGGTGGTTGGGGTCCATGTTGGCGTGAATCTTAAAGCAGAAAGCGGTAAATCCATCCTCCATTGGTTCGACCTTGCGCTCTACTGCCTCCACTGGTCGTGGCGAAGGAGCAATCTGCACAAAGCACTCCAAGAGTTCTTTCACACCAAAGGTGTTCAACGCCGAACCAAAGAACACAGGAGCCAAATCGCCTGCCAAATAGTCCTCACGCGAGAAAGGATTATACACACCCTCGATCATCTCCAAATCCTCTTGGAGTTTGAGCGCATCTTGTTCGCCTACGAGCTCGGCAATCTGTGGGTCGGTAACGTCGTCAAAACGCAAAGATTCAGTGATTTGCGTTTTGTTAGGGGTATAGAGGTCGAGGGTAGATTGGAAGATATTATACACGCCTTTGAATCGCTCGCCGCTATTAATTGGCCACGACAAGGGGCGTACATGTATGCCGAGTTCGCTCTCCACCTCGTCCATGAGGTCGAAAGGGTCTTTACCCTCGCGGTCCATCTTATTGACAAACACCATCACAGGGGTCTTGCGCATACGGCAGACCTGCATGAGGCGGCGCGTTTGTGTCTCGACACCTTTGGCGGAGTCAATCACAATCACTACCGAATCCACGGCCGTCAGCGTGCGGAAGGTGTCCTCTGCAAAGTCCTGGTGACCAGGGGTGTCGAGGATATTGATGTGGTAGTTGTTGTAGTCAAAACCCATGACGGAAGTAGCCACGGAGATGCCGCGCTGCTTCTCAATCTCCATCCAGTCGGAGGTGGCGGTTTTGCGAATCTTATTGCTTTTTACGGCTCCCGCTACGTGAATAGCACCTCCGTAGAGCAGGAGTTTCTCGGTGAGCGTCGTTTTACCCGCATCTGGGTGCGAGATAATCGCAAAGGTGCGGCGACGCAAGATTTCTTGTTGTTCGGCGTTATTAAGCATTGTATCGTGTGGTGTAGTATTGTTTAGTGTTGTGTCATGTTGCTTGTTGTATTCATCAATGTCCGCGTACAAATATGCCTTCAGCTTGATTTTCAAGAAAACAGCCATTCTCCGAATGTTCTTCGGAGAATGCAGTTTGTTGTTCTGTTATGTATTCTTCGTAAGTCATCAACGCAGTTTGGCTCCGAATTTCTCCTCGAAGGTCTTGAGCAGTTTTGCCATGATGGCTTCGATCTGCTTATCTTTGAGGGTGTTCTCTGTGTCTTGCAGGATGAATGATAGTGCATAACTCTTCTTACCTGCTTCGAGGTTCTTGCCTTCGTACACATCAAAGAGGTTGACTGCCTTCAGCAGTTTCTTCTCGGCTGCCAAGGCGGCTTTTGCCAAATCAGCGAACTTCACCGACTTGTCCACGAGGAGTGCGAAGTCGCGTTTCACCTCTGGGAACTTAGGCAGGTCGTTGATGACTGGTTTGTATTGCTTGTTGAGTTTGAGCAGCATGTTCCAATCCAAGTCGGCGTAATAGACAGGATTGTCAATGTCGAATGCCTTGAGCAGTTTGCCGTTTACGATGCCCATATAGCCAATCTGTTTGCCGTTTGGTGCTTTGATTGCCAAACCATCGGCACAGAGTTCATTCTCCAATGGCTCAAGCGTGCAGTTAGCTATATTCACGCCCAGACGACGGAGCACATTATTTACGTATGCATGCAGGGTATAGAAACTGGTCTTCTCCTCTTTGTGCACCCATGATTGTGCAGATTTGTTACCTGTCAACCACAACGCCAAGTGTGGCTCTTCGCTATATGCGTAGAGTGGGTCATATGTCCAATGTGGGTCTTTGGCTTGGCGGTCAGCAATCTTCTGTGCGCTATAGTGGTAGCAGTTGCCAAACTCATAGAACTTCAGGTCGGCGTTCTTACGATTCGCATTGCGTTGAATACTCTCCAATCCGCCAAAGAGCAATGTCTGACGCATTACGCCCAAGTCTTGGCTGAGTGGGTTCATGATCTTCACGCAGGTAGCCAACGACAATTCTTCCAATGGCTCATAATATGATACTTTGGTGAGCGAGTTATTCAATATCTCATTGAATCCTTGAGCAGTCAGTTGCTCAGAAATGCGAATTTGCAACGCCACTGGGTTCGGCTTTGGATTATAGCTCAGCGAAGTATTCAACTTCTCAGGGAACTCCACGTTATTGTAGCCATAGATGCGGAGAATATCCTCCACTACATCACATTCGCGTTGTACGTCCACACGGTAGCGAGGTACGCCCAATTTCCATACTTTG
>CALZHO010000029.1 GCA_945787425.1 uncultured Bacteroidales bacterium | reverse complement strand
TCCATTTGCCTTTATGATGATGATAGTTTGTACCTTGGCTATCTTGATGATTTTCAAACTGAAAAAGTGGTTATAAAAAAGTTTTCAACAACGGCTAACTTATATTGTTGATGAGATTTGATAACCCAAACTTATCAATCTTATCAACAATCAAATGCCTATAAATATTCACTCTAACCTCCTAATCAAAAGATAAATACACTATTTTTCCACATTTTCCACTACCAATAATAATAAAGAAATTTTTAATTAATTTTATTTTTATTATTAAAGGTATAGTTTGCTCCTTTTTGTTTTGTATGATTCTCTTCAATCCACAAGACACTCCTCTTGCATTTCAATGATACATTTGGAAGTAAAAAAAAACGACTACAATTGTCATATTGACGAAAGTAGTCGTTTTTTTATAATTTTTATTGCTAACAATATCTATTCTTGCGTGGTGTATATTATCATTTCTTTTCCAATTCTTGAAGGCGTTTGATGATGTCAGGCAGTTGTTTGAATCCTACGCTACTACGGCGCCAGTTCATGGCATCAATAGCAGGTGAGCCTTGGTACATACCTGATTTGCGGACACTACCCGCAACACCAGTCTGTGCACCAAAGATACAGTTATCAGCAACCTCTATATGTCCAGCAACCCCTACTTGACCAGCTAAGATACAATGTGATCCCACTTTTGTAGAACCTGCAATACCTACTTGTGCGCAGAGAAAAGTACTTTCGCCCACTTCCACATTATGTGCTACTTGAACAAGGTTATCAATCTTAGCATTGCGGTGGATGATGGTAGAACCCATCATAGCACGATCAACGGTGGTGTTGGCACCAATCTCCACATCATTCTCAATGATGACATTGCCAATCTGAGGGAGTTTTTGGTTTATACCTTTTGCATCTGGCTCAAAGCCAAAACCATCGCTACCAATAACTACGCCTGCGTGAAGGATGCAATCATTACCAACGATACAGTTGTAATAAACTTTTACACCCGAATAAAGGATAGTATTGTCACCAATGCGCACATTATCCCCTATATAAGTATGCGGATAGATTTGCACGCCTTTGCCCAATTGCACATTCTTGCCTATATACGCAAATGCTCCAATATAGGCATCTTCTGGTACAGTAACGCCTTCGCTGATGAAGGATGGTTGTTCTACGCCTTGCTTGGTAGGATTCATGGCTTTTGCTACGAGTGTGAGCAATTGCCCCATCGCTGCGCGAGCATTCTCCACGCGGATAAGAGTGGCATTGGTTTCGCCATCAAAAGCGATGGAATTGGTCATAAGTACCACACTTGCACCTGTCTGAGATAGATGAGGAAGGTACTTGGCATCGCAGAGGAAAGTGAGTTGTCCCTCTTTGGCATTTTCGATAGAACCTACATCCCAAACTTTGCGGTTGGCATCGCCTGTAATTTTACCGCCAAGAAGTGCGGCTATCTGTTGTGCTGTAAAAGTCATATAATAAATGTTTTTATTAAAATCACTTGTTTTTCTTGATTAAACAAACCATTCCTATGAAAGTGAGTAATGCGTTGAGGATTAAACGCTCGTGCGAGAACACATAACCATTGAACCATACGGCGGAGTTCACGTCAATTACCCATGTGATAACTGGCGCCAGAATAACAACAATAGGAATCCAGCGGTCGCGTACTTGACGTTTGGTGAAAATACCAAAGCAGAACATGCCAAGTAGCGGACCATATGTGTAGCTGGCTACCTTATATACGGTTTGAATCACAGAGTCGTTGTTCAACATATGAATAACATAAATACATATAGCCATAAGAACAGCCATTCCAATATGTACTAAGGTACGTACTTTGGTTAGGTTGCTGTCATTTTCTTTGTTGAGAATATCTACTGTGAAGGATGTTGTGAGCGCTGTGAGTGAACTTCCCGCAGCCGAATATGCCGCAGCGATAAAACCGATGATAAACAATATACCTACAATAACAGGGAAATAATTGCCCGTAGCCAAGAATGGGAATACATTGTCGCCCTTGAGTTGTGCCACCTGAGTAATACCCATTTGATTGGCATATGAATAGAGTAAGAATCCCAAGAATAGGAACAATCCTATTACTACAATCTGCATGAGTGCGCCCACGATGAGGTTCTTTTGGCTCTCGCGAGGGTTTTTACAAGAGAGTGTGCGTTGCATGAGGTCTTGATCAAGACCTGTAGTAGCAATAACGAGGAAGATACCTGCGAGGAATTGTTTCCAGAAATACGTGCTTTCTTTTGGATTATCAAAGAAGAAGGTACGGGTCATATTGTTAGACGTCCAACCATCAATATTCACACCTGCTCGTAGCACAAAATAAATACATAGCGCCACTGAAAGTATCAAGCAACAGGTCTTGAGTAAATCGGTCCAGATAAGCGATTTAACACCACCTTTAAATGTACACAAATACACAATAAGTACAGTAAAGATTGCATTTACCCAGAAAGGTATGCCTAATGGACCAAAGACTAATAATTGTAATACTTCGCCTACTACAAATAGACGTACACTGGCACCCAACATCTTGCTAACGAAAAAGAGCCACGCACCCGACTTATAGGTGTTCATACCAAAACGCTGTTGGAGATATTGGTAAATAGAGGTGAGGTTAAGTTTGTAGTATAATGGAATTAGCACGTAGGCAATGATAATCTGACCTACGGTGAAGCCGAGCACCATTTGCATATATGCCCAGCCAGAAGTAGCGACCATACCAGGTACACTCACGAAAGTGACACCCGAAATGGCTGCACCTATAGTGGACATCGCCACCAACAGCCAGTTACTACTACGGTTACCTGAAAAGAAACCTGCGTTATCCGCCTTGCGACCAGCAAGGTAGGATATAAAGAAAAGCAATGCAAAGTAGCACGCTATTACAATAAGAATGGTTAATGGATTCATATTACTTGAGGTTCAATAGCGCGTTGCGCTGTTCAAAAGTTGTTCAATATTGTTTAGAATTGTTTTATTCGGCATAGAGTAGATATGGACGGCGTTGATTTTTGAATTTAGCCACATCGTCTTGCCAGCAGGCGCGAATATCTTCTTCGCTCTTGCCTTGGATAATCATCTTGCGCACATAATCTTGACCGACAAGCAACTCAAAGAATGGACGGAAGAAATAATTATCCATATTAAGATGCTTATATGCATCCAGTAGATAGCGCAAAGAGAATCCCACTTTGCGTGCTTCCTCCTCAGTCATAGTGCTCAAATCTACACCATCGCATATGCGACCTTTCTGAGTAGATTGGTTGGGCGTGAAGATGATGGCTGGTCCATATATGCTTGCCTCTGTGCGAGGAGCATTAAAATTAGGATGGCCATAGCAGAGGAAAGGTTTGTCTGTACCACGACCTAATGATACGGGTGTGGCCTCAAAGAGACATACTGCAGGATAAAGATAAATAGAGAGCATATTGCGCAGGTTGGGTGATGGCGCAATGGGCAAACGATAAAGTGTTTGGTGGGTGTAGTTTTTACAAGGAATGATGGTTAAATCCACCTTGAGCGAATCATTGAGCCAATTCTCGCCATTAATCATCAAAGCCAACTCACCTAACGTCATACCATGTACTACAGGAATGGGTAAAGCGCCTACGCCAGACTGATGCTTCATGTCAAGTATAGGACCATCTACGTAATAGCCGTTTGGATTAGGGCGGTCAAAGACAATAAACTGCTTATTGTCTTGCGCGCACGCGTGCATCAGGCGATACATAGTAATATAATAGGTATAGAAACGCAATCCTACATCTTGGATATCAGTAATGAGAATATCGAAAGTACTCATCGCTTCTTTAGAAGGACGTTTACTTTTACCATCATAGAGCGAAAGAATAGGTATGCCCGTCTTTTCATCCACACTGCTGGCTACATGTTCGCCTTCGCGAGCAGTACCACGAAAACCATGTTCAGGAGAGAAAATAGCGGTGACATTAATCCCGTGTTTAAGTAGTAAATCCAAGGTGTGAATAGTGTCTTTGCCTTGAATGACAATACCTGTGTGATTGCTTAGTAAAGCAACTCGCTTGTTTTTTAATAAAGGCAAGTATTCCTTTGTTTGTTCTGCACCTACAAGCACTCGCTCCGCATGAATGCTTATGACTGCTGTGCAGAAAAAAATGAAAATGGAAAAAATCTTTTTCATTTGAATTAATGTTTATCTATACCATGAGCTACACAATTACGTAAGTGCTCCATAGCTGTATTGATGTCTTCGAATTGTTGTAGGTCAATAGGTTTGCCTATATGTAGGTGTAGGTGTGCGTGTGGCCGAACAAAGAATGCACCAGAAGGCATAGCGTCATAAAAACCACTTAGTGAAATAGGTACTATAGGAAGATTTAAATCCATTGCTATTTTGAATGCTCCTTGTTTAAAACGTCCCATTTCACCAGTTTTGGTACGTGTTCCTTCAGGGAAAATAACAGTAGATATACCATCTACTAACTCTTTTTTGACCAATTCAACACTCTGCAAAGCAGCACGAGGGTTACTACGATCTACGAAAATATGTCCCGCTACTGCACATGCAGTACCAACGAATGGAATCTTACGCAACTCTTTCTTCATCATCCATTTGAAGTTGTTGGGCAACCAACCATACACTGCGAATACATCCAAAGCTGATTGGTGATTAGCTACAAATACGTACGATTGCTTTGGATTGACATTTTCAACACCAGTGACTTTAATAGGTACGAGTAAAAACCACAATACGCTGCGCGACCAAAATACTTGCACTGCGCGAGGTGCTTTACCATTTTTCCATGGAAAACAAACAATCGTAAAAATAGCAGTGAATAATGTCACTAAAATAATCAATGGAAGACCAATAAGATATTGGTATAAAATGTATAGAACTTTCATTGTGTGGAAAATTATAAATAATGTGTTTAGAATTTTAGTTTATGCATAAAACCACGGTAGAGTGCGCAGATGCGGCGAATCTCATCCCATGTTTCTTCTGGAAGTTTAGTTCCTACTATTTCAACGACACGTCCTGCTGCTATTGTTCCTATTTCGCCGCAACGACGAAGGTCAAATCCGTCGGATAATGCGTGTAGGAATCCGCCTGCATATAGGTCGCCTGCTCCTGTGGAGTCAAGACAATTAGAGGTGATGGCACCAATATGGTGTAGTTGGGTACCTTGACGAACGTATGAACCTCGTTTGCCAACTTTCACCACAGCTATATCACATTGTCCTGCAATATTTTCTACTGATTCTTCGGGATTGAGGTGGGTATAAGCAAATGATTCGTCTTCGTTAGCAAAGACTATATCCACATATTTATATATAAGGTCTTTGAGGAATTGATGATTTTCGTTCACCACATTGTAGCTTGCTAAATCAAGTGATACAGTACATCCTTGTTCTTTGGCGGTACGAAGTGCTTTCTCTATGAGATTATGATCTTGAACAAGGTATCCTTCTACGTGGCAAATATCGTATCCTATAAATGCTTCTTTGCGGATATCCTCTGCTCTCAGGTCTGCCGATGCACCAAGATATGTACAGAATGTGCGTTCACCATCGGGTGTAATAAGTACAATACAGCAACCTGACATGAGGGAAGAACTAAGTAAAAGGGGTTTGACATTGTTTTTGATAAGGTCTTCGCGGTAGAATTTACCTACTTCATCTGTACCAATCTTGCCAATGAATGCTGTTTTTCCGCCAAGTTGTGCAATTGTAGCAACAGTATTGGATGCACTACCTCCAGCCACAAGGTGCTTGCGAACAGAAATAAATCGTGTTTGGATTTTTTCTAGTTGTTCTTCGTTAATCAAGTTCATACTTCCCTTTGGAAAACCTATTTCGCGCAAGTCTCCCTCCGACACTTGAAGTAAGATATCGGTTAAAGCATTACCTAAACCTAAAACTCGTTTCATTTTGTATTTTTTAGTTAAAAATTGCTATTTTTTACCCAAAATTTAGTATAAAACCAAAAATTTTTGCAAAGATAGTAATTTTTTTTCAAAAAAACTTGCTTATATCAAAAAAAAGCAGTACTTTTGCACCCGATTTCGGAACTGATATGATTTTCGGGGTCAAAAAATTCTGCTTCCTTAGCTCAGTCGGTTAGAGCATCTGACTGTTAATCAGGGGGTCCAAGGTTCAAGTCCTTGAGGGAGCGCGAGTGTGATGACTAAAGTAGTCATCACACTTTTTTTTCAAAACACTTGCATATATGCATTTTATTTTGTACCTTTGCACGATTTTGTGGCGTTTGGGGTAAGAAAGCAAGAAAATAACAACACCTTAATAATATAATAGTAACAATATGGGACTTTTTTCGTTTACACAAGAGATTGCTATTGACCTTGGAACTGCGAATACCATTATTATTTGTGATGACAAAGTGGTAGTGGATGAACCATCCGTAGTGGCTATTAGCATGACGGAGAACAAGATGGTGGCTGTAGGACGTAAAGCACAACAGATGATAGGTAAAGGTGGTACGTTGATTCGTACAGTGCGCCCTTTGCGTGATGGTGTGATAGCGGACTTCTATGCTTGCGAGATGATGATTCGCGGTATGATAAAGATGATTCCTAAGCAAAATCGTTTGTTCACTCCAAACATCCGTATGGTAGTTTGTATTCCATCAGGTAGTACAGAAGTGGAGATTCGTGCGGTGCGTGATAGTAGTGAGCATGCAGGTGGTCGTGAAGTATATATGATTTATGAACCAATGGCTGCGGCAATAGGTATGGGTATTGATGTAGAGCAACCAGAGGGCTGTATGGTGGTAGATATAGGTGGTGGTACTACGGAGATTGCCGTGATTTCTCTTGGTGGAATCGTAGCAAACCGCTCCATTAAGATTGCAGGTGATGATCTTAACCGTGATATTGTGGAGTATATGGGACGTACACATAACTTGCGTATTGATGAACCTACAGCGGAGCGAATCAAAATGCAGGTGGGTTCTGCACTACCAGAGTTGGAGGATGCGCCAGAAGATTATATGGTAATAGGTCCGAATAAGGTAACGGCATTACCAATGCAAGTACCTATCAGTTATCAAGAGATAGCTCATTGTATGGATAAGAGTATTTCCAAAATTGAGAGTGCTATTTTGCAAGCTCTTGAGGTAACGCCTCCAGAACTCTATGCTGATATTGTGAAGCGCGGTATATACCTCACAGGTGGTGGAGCGTTGTTGCATGGATTGAGTAAACGATTTACAGATAAGATTACTATTCCTTTCCATGTAGCGGAGGATCCATTGCATGCAGTGGCAAGAGGTACGGGAGTGGCATTGAAGAATGTGAAAAACTTTGGCTTCTTGATTCGATAGATACAATACAGAAAACGTAGCCGTATGAAAAATCTGCTACAATTTTTAACACGCTATAGCAACTTCCTAATCTTCTTGATATTGGAAGTTGTTGCGTTTATACTGATTACCACCACCAACCATTATCAACAAAGTGCAACATGGTCGGCGGCAAATAAGATTGTGGCATCTATACAGTATTTAACAACCAATATTACAGACTATTTTTCTCTACGTGAAGAAAATGCGCGTCTTGCTGAAGAGAATGCATACTTAAAAACACAAATGATGCTGATGAATAATGCATCAGAAAGTGTGATAGAGCGAGATAGTCAATATATTTATTCTCATCTGGATTGGGAATATATACCTGCTAAAGTGATAGGTTTAACTACTCATAAGCAACATAATTATCTTACAATCAATAAGGGAAGTTATGATGGAATAACTGAGGATATGGGTGTGGTGAATCAAGATGGTGTGGTAGGTATAGTGAGTGCTGTG
>CALZHO010000028.1 GCA_945787425.1 uncultured Bacteroidales bacterium | reverse complement strand
AAATCTTGGCTTTTGTGCCTTGCTGAATACGCCATTCGTCTGTAATAGTAGAGGTGGCGATAGCGCGGGGGGATAGTTGCAGCGAAGTGCCTATGCCCGATGACTGGTCGTCGAAAAGCGTGTAGTTGACAGTGCGATAGGTGCGATTGAAGGTTTGATCGCTCATTATGCCATGGCGCGATGGTGTGGTGCCCGTCATAAGGGTGGCAGTGGTCTCTTGTCCTCCATTAACAATATGTGGGAAAGCTACGGTGGTTTGGAACGCCTCTTCGCTCATCGTGCGTAAGCCACCAGCCGACCAATAAGGACGGAGTTTGGTGAGGTTGTCTTGCGTCATACCATCTATCACCACGACAACTGTCAAACGAGGTTGTGTGGCAGACAATGATATGGGGAAAAATACCAGAATAAGAGCTATCAACGTAGCAAATAAATGAGTCGAGCGCATAAATGAATGAGAGGTAAAATAATAAGTCGCCAGCTGAAACCAACCAACGGATGTACAGAAAAGAATGTAAGGAATATAACAATAGTCAGCAGAATCAGATAAACGATACCCAGTATGGCGTCAATCCACCAGGATAGTTTATGGCGTTTTCTATCCCACCAACTGATGATGATTATGAATAAAGCAAAAAGTGCCAACCCCAGTCGGCAGTCTGCGTACCAAGGTACGGGTGCCACTTGGAATGGAGCGATGTTTTCGCGAACGACCAATGGTGTGCCATCCGTAAGGTGTGCCTCTGACAGATAGAACATCAGTTCTTCGGGCAAGAACAACCGTTGCTCGTTGCTCATAGGTTGGTCGGCTTTGGTGCCGAAAACAAGATTGATTCCTAAGTCCACCCATGAATAGGGACCTGTATAATGGGTGATGGTAGAACGAAAGGGTTGATTCAGATAGCCTTGGTATGAAGAAATAATCGTGTCCTGCAAAGCATTCTTGAGTAAATGATAAGGGCGCGTAGCGCAGTTATCAAATACAAAATTATATAGATAATAACGATTTTCGGGTTGATAATTGATAAGCAAGGCGTCAAATACGCTTTGCATCTGTGCTTGCGTGAGATTGAGCTCTTGTAGATAGGTCTTTCGTCCGATAGAGCTGTAGAACTTTACGAAATAGGAGTAGGACTCAATGCCTAATTGGTAGTAAGTCTCGCCCTGAATGAATTTGAGATAAAATCCCTTTTCCATCAGGGAGAAGATGCCATAGTTGAAGACAATATCCATCTTTCTCATTGGATCGCACACGCGTATGCCTGTGTGCCCGTATTTAGACCACACTTCTGTTCCGGGTGTGCAGGTGAGCAGGTAGATTTTTGCCTCTTCACTCAATGCTATAGGTTGAGTAAACGATTGGGCTATACCCTGCAGGGCAAAGATAGATAGTAATATGGCAAATAGGTATTTACGCATGATAGATGATGAGGTTAGGAATAAACGTGCAAAGGGTGCCTAATAAGTAGCCGCAGACAACTTGCAATGGCGTGTGTGCATTGAGATAAAGGCGGGCATACATCACGAATAGCGACAATACTAATACACAGCAAATCAGTATGATAGGGAAAATGCTATAGTACATCGCTATGCTGCATATACCGCCCAGCAGACCTCCTATACCAGTAAGGTGAGCAGAAATCTTCCACCACTGATTGATAATAGTTACTAAAAGAAGTGCAACCGTAGCACCAATCGCTATGCATGTCCAAACGAGAGGTAGTTGGATGACCTCCGCTACAAAATAGCACCAAAAACCAAAGCAGATGAGTGCATAGATATATGGTGTGGTGCGTTCTTTGGCATTGTCAATATGCCACGAAGATATACTGCCGCGCTTCCAAAGTAGGCATATCAGTACGATGGGAATAAGTGCTGTCAGTACCAGTGTGCCGATAATGCCTACCCATATGTATATGGTGGGAAGTGCATGCCAACGAGCGTGCATTGTAGCCATATATATGCTCATCCCGTAGGTGGGCATGAACAATGGATGCATCAGGATACTCAGCGTTTGAGATAAGATGTTGAATATCTTTTGCATATACCTTATATTTGGTGACGCAATCGGGCCACAGGGATACCTAATTGTTCGCGATATTTGGCTACCGTTCGACGAGCGATAGCATAGCCACTTTGATGTAGCATCTCTACCAAATCATCATCCGTGATAGGATGAGATTTATCTTCATTATCAATGAGTTCGCGTACTTTTTGTTTGATTTCGCGGGTAGAAATCTCTTCGCCGTCTTTCTTGAGAATAGCTTCGGAGAAAAAGTATTTGAGCGGAAATATGCCGAATTGTGTTTGCACATATTTATTGCTGCATACGCGTGAGATGGTAGAAACATCGTGCCCAGTCCTGTCGGCTATATCCTTGAGAACCATAGGCTTGAGATAGGTACTATCGCCTTGCAAGAAAAACTCACGTTGGTAGGCCACGATGGCACTCATGGTCTGCATGAATGTCTCATTGCGTTGGCGAAGGGCATCAATAAACCACTTGGCATCGTCAATCTTACCCTTCACAAATCGTGCTGCCTCTCGATTAGATGGTCTCTGTTTATCTTCCCCAGAATACAAATTGAGCATCTCGCTATACTCGGCAGAAACGTGCAGTGGTGGAATATCGCCTTGATTGAGAGAAACGATCAGTTCATCATTCTCTTCTTCTACGATGAAGTCGGGTACAACAACCGACTGGTTGCGATCATACACTGTTCCCAGCCAACTATTACCCGGACGAGGATTCAGATGAGTAATCTCGGAAACGGCCATCTTCAATTGCTGTTCTGAGATATCCAAGCGTTGCATAATCTTGTTATACTGTTTTCGCGAGAAGATGTCAAAGAAGCGCGAGATAATAGTGGTAGCTAAGATGACATTAGGTGTTTGCTCCTTCTGTTGTAATTGAATCAATAAACAATCCTGCAAATCGTATGCTGCCACTCCCGGTGGATCAAACTGCTTTATTTGGTCGATGATTTCTTGCATTTTCTCATCGGTCACAGTAATGCCTTCGCGAAAAATGAGATCATCCACCAGCTCCTCTGCGGTGCGGCGTAGATAGCCGTTCTCGTCTATATTGCCAACTACAAACTTAGCGATATGTCGGTCTGGCTTATCCATCTTGGTAAGATAGATTTGCGATTTGAGGTATTCGCCAAAACTCATTCCCACAGAGAATGGAATATCCTCGCGCATACTCTCCTGTGAGCGATTGTTGTAGGAACGCTCACTGATATCATCATCCTGCACGTAATCATCATAGTTAAAATCATCGTTTTGTAGGGGATTTTGATAATCATCATCCATTGAGTCTTGCTCTTGGTAATCAAGGTCTTGTGCTTTATCTATTCCTTCCTCCAGTGCAGGGTTTTCTTGTAATTCTTCGTTGATACGTGCTTGTAACTCACACGCAGGCAACTCCAGCATACGCATCACCTGAATTTGAGCAGGTGATAGTTTGGTCTGTAGTTTTTGTTGTTGGGTCAGTGTGAGTGAAGTAGCCATGATAATTTACGATTTGACTATTTATAACTTACAATTTTCTACTGCAGTCAGCACATTTTGTGTGATATATGCCAATTGCTCATCATCCAATTCGGTATGCATTGGCAATGACAATACGCATGCAGCTAATTTTTCTGCTACAGGGAAGTCTCCCTCTTGGTATCGTGGGTCTTGATATGCCTTTTGCATATGCAATGGGATGGGGTAGTATATCATAGATGGAATACCTTGTGCCGCTAATGCATCTCGAAGTGCATCACGATTCACATCCACCAGACGCAATGTGTATTGATGGAAGACGTGAGTAGATTGTGGATCGCGTGCAGGGATAAGTATATTAGGATGATTAGCGAATGCCTTATTATAGTAGGCAGCTGCGCGTTGGCGAGAGGCTATATACTCATCCAGATGAGGTAATTTGGCATCCAATATGGCTGCTTGAATGCTATCCAAACGCGAATTGACACCTATCTGGTCGTGGTGGTAGCGGATGACCATACCATGATTGGCAATAGCGCGCATCTTATCTGCCAGTACGTCATCGTTGGTGAAAATGGCACCGCCGTCTCCGTAGCAACCCAAGTTCTTCGATGGGAAGAAACTGGTACAACCGATATGTCCGATAGTAGAGGCCTGACGCACACTGCCATCGGCATGGGTGTATTTAGCGCCAATAGCTTGGCAGGAGTCTTCCACCACGTATAGATTATGTTGGTGTGCGATGTCCATAATGGCATCCATATTGGCACACTGACCGAACAAGTGTACTGGCACAATCACTTTGGTGCGTGGAGTAATGGCTTTGCGGATGGCATCTA
Source organism: uncultured Bacteroidales bacterium (assembly GCA_945787425.1). GTDB lineage: Bacteria > Bacteroidota > Bacteroidia > Bacteroidales > Paludibacteraceae > Colicola. The sequence continues at coordinate 4,109 of CALZHO010000028.1, read as the reverse complement.
CGGAGATGTTCATTGTATCCCAATCCACATCCACCACCACAGGTGTCAGTCCCAACAGAGCTACAACTTCGGCTGTAGCAATAAAAGTGAATGTAGGAGTAATGACCTCATCGCCAGGTTGTAGGCCCAATGCCATGAGAGCTATCTGCAAAGCATCTGTACCATTGCCGACAGGGATAACATGCTTAGCACCCGTGTAGGATTCTAAATGCTCTTGAAAACTTTTAACTGCAGGTCCTTTAATGAATGCTGCGGAATCAATCACGGCTTGAATGCCACGGTCAATATCTTCCTTTATGTGTTGGTACTGCGTTTGCAGATCTACCATTTGGATTTTTTTCATAATTGTCGTTCTATGATATATTCTACCTCACGAATGCTGGAACGCACTTGTGTGATATGAGGATTAGTAGTCTTGATTTCCACTGGCAATGTGCTCTGTTCATCATTAGGATAATGGCACACTGCACATAGGTCATCTGCATTGACTTCAGCAAAATGCGATATGCCCACACGTATGGTCACTGTAGTCATTTTTGGGAAGAGATGCATGGTCTCATCATGGGGCAGTCCCTCTACGAGGATAGGAAGGTCGAATGATTTTTCAGTGAATTGTTCTGCCTTCCAGACGACGGTAGTCGTACTGAACGATGCACGCACTCCTGTAGGAAGCAGGAGTGCCACATCCTTCGTGACAATATCGTGCAATTGGTCCACAAAAATACTATCCGTCGCGATGGAATCTATGGTAGCAATCACCTCTTCCTTGCCGTATATATCTACTACACAAGGAGATAAAACGGGTGGGGTGGATAACTGATATTGATTTTCTAACCGCCAATCAGCACGCAGGTGAATAGGAACAGTTTTTGTGGATTCAATATGATAATCTGCGGTAATATCTTCGGGGTTGATTTGTTGAATTGTCGTAGAACCAGGCAAGATGTCTTGTACTTTCTGACGGAGCAATTCGGTAGATAATTGCAGTTTACCATCCTTTTTTTTCAGTTTGTTATCAATGCTAAGGACTAAAATAGGTTTGGTGTGCTGTATTTGTCGAAGGATACGACCATTGTCGCGAAGTGTGATTTTCAAATGCGTAGGCAATGGATTGTCAAACACAACGTGTGTGGGAAGATCAATGTATGTGATTGGTAATCTCATGTCGATTTCACGTTGTGAACTCATAGCACGTCCCCACCAAAACAATGTGGCTAATCCCACAAACAAGACGTAGATGAGTGCATCTCGCTGCAACATCCACATCCAAGTCTTGTTGGTCGCGTGTTTTATCTTGTTGATATCCAATCGCATATTTCTCACACGATGACTAATTTAGTATGATTCGCATCCATGGAGTAGGATTATTTCTCTTCTTTAGGAGCTTGTTGTGCCTCTTCAGCAGATACATATACGCTACCCTTATCTACTTTCAAGATAGTGTCCTTAGACACCTCGATCAAGAAAGTGGTCTCTTGTACCTCTTTAATAATGCCATAGATACCACCAGCAGTGATAACTTTGTCACCTTTCTTGAGTGCTTCGCGTTGTTTTTGCAGTTCTTTTTGTTTCTTTTGTTGTGGACGAATCATGAAGAAATAGAATACCACAAAAATAGCAATCATCATCAGCCAGAATGACCAACTACTGTTTTTTGGTGCACTCTCTGCAGCAGTCGCTGCTTGTAAAAAAATGAATTGTAACATAATGTTTAATTTTTTATTTGTTAAGTATTATAAGTCTTATCGAACAGATTTGAAAATCTTGTTTTCTCGTTTGAGGTCCATCACAATTTTATTCAGAATACCATTGATGAAGATATAGCTCTTTTCGCCCGAAAACTCTTTGGCCAGTTCAATGTATTCGTTCATGGATATCTCGAGTGCAATGTCGTTGAAATACGAGATTTCTGTGATGGCAGTGATGAGGATGATGTAATCCATATAAGCCACGCGATCTGCTTCCCAGTTGTGAAGTGCACTGGCAATCAGTTGTTTGTGCTCTTCTGCATGTTCTATGGTTAATCTGAGAAGTTCTTTGGCAAAGGTTAATTCTTCCTCTGAATTAAACATCTCCAATAGTGTTTGATTGTCGCCTTTTTGCTCGGTAAAGTGCTTGATAGTCTTGTCGATATAGGTAATGACAAGATCTACTTCGGTGGTCCATCCTTGAAAGTCCAGTGCGATTTCTAAATCCTCTAATGCAGCATCCAATGCTTCGTTCTCAGGCATAAGAGTGCTATAGATTTTTCGCCATATGCGTTTGTCATCCTCATAAGTAGGCTGCTCCAGTTGCATATATTCCGTGTAGAAAGGAGCTTGTACCAGTTGTTTGTAGATGGATTCTACAGCATTCATACCCGTGTCCCATCTCAGGTGTTGGTCTTCAATATAGGTGCGCAAGCGGCGGTTGTTAAATAACTGCTGAGCAATGCGGTTGTTCACGAAGTTTCTGTTAGGAATGTATTCTTGGTGTATGACTGCTGCACGGGCTTTGTTGGCCTCTATTTGCTGATCGGCGTATGTGGTCAATTCGTCGGCAAAAGCCAACAACATCATATACAGACTATACGTGTTGGAAAAACTGTTCATCAGCTCCTTGCGGGCTGACATAGGTGACTGTTCTTCCTTCTTGAAATACGCAAATAGCGTTTGAATAATTTTGGTTCTAACTAATGTACGATTTATCATTGTGAATTATTGTTTTTTAGAAAAATACATTCTTATTCAAATTACAGCGCAAAGGTACAAAAAATCTATCAAATACACAAGAAAAATAATGTTTATTTTTCAATATATACTTTTTTCACGCTAAAGTATTGCACACGTCAATAGTTTTTTGTAACTTTGCAGCGTATTATTTTAACTTTATCAAAACAACTGTATGGAAAATCGTAGACACGAAATGAAGAATGAACCAGAGATCGTGTATTCGCGTTCAATCAAGGCGGGTAAACGTATTTATTATCTGGATGTGAAGAAGGCTCGTAACGAAGATTTGTATTTGTGTATCACTGAGAGCAAACGCAAGCAGGGAGCTGAAGATGAATTTCCTCAATTTGAAAAGCACAAAGTGTTCTTGTATAAAGAGGATTTTGCGCATTTCACAGAGGGCTTGAATGACGTTATTGCGTTTGTGCAAGGTCAATTGGGCGAGATAGAGGAGCGCAAAGAGTGGGCTCCTGAAACGGCTGATGGTGAAGCAACTGCTGTTGCCAATGAGGGTGAGAAAACGGAGGATAAGTCTCTGTTGGGTAGCCTGTTGGATAAGTTGAAAGGCTAATATATTTGATCAATAATAGCATCAGCAACCTCCTGTTTCGAAAGAAGTGGGAGGTGTTTTTTTGTCCCGTCTTTGTAGAGGAAAGTCACTTTGTTGGTATCCACGCCAAAACCAGCACCAGCGTCTTGTAGTGAATTGAGTACAATCATGTCAAGGTTCTTGGATTGTAATTTTCGTTCGGCATTTGCCAATTCGTTGTGTGTTTCAAGGGCAAAGCCAACCAGTAGTTGCTTGCCTTTCAACTTACCTAATGTTGCTGCTATATCGGTGGTGGTTGTCAGTTCGATTGACATGCCTGTTTGCCCTGGTTGCTTTTTGATTTTTTTGTCAGCTGTGTTGCAGGGGGTAAAGTCGGCTACTGCGGCGCATAGGATAGCCGCATCTACTTGTAGAAACGCTTGTACTGTGGCTTCGCACATCTCTGCGCTTGATACAATATTCGTTACATGCAGAGGGCAGAATGCTTGCCATGCCTTCAGCGATAAATGGGTGGGACCGCTCACCAAGGTGACTTCTGCACCTCTATTCAAGCACGCGCGCACGAGCGCGTAACCCATTTTGCCTGTAGAGGCATTGCTGATGTAGCGCACAGGGTCAATGGCTTCTTGTGTAGGACCCGCTGTGATGAGTATATGTTTGCCACAGAGGGTCTTGGGTGTGAGCGAGTAGTCTATAGCGGCGACCAGTACATCTATCTCCTGCATGCGTCCTTTGCCTGTTGTGCCGCATGCCAATTCGCCACTGGCAGCGTCCAGCATGGTGATATTTTCCCATTTTGCTAACTCGCTGATTGCTTTTTGTGTGGCGGGAGACTCGTACATGTTGGT
>CALZHO010000027.1 GCA_945787425.1 uncultured Bacteroidales bacterium | reverse complement strand
TGTTGAGTAAACAAGGCTACATACAATAGCAACAATCCCATAAGGAACTGTAATCCCAACAATACCCATTTCCACCACTGTGCTCCCACAGTTATCAGCAGTAAAGTAATCAGTAATAAGACCCAAGCGAGCAGTTGTGGGGTAATAAAAAGAGGCTCTGACTCTGTGTGAGTTGATGAAACAATATCTCCAATATATTCCGCAAACACCTTTCCATTTACGGTGGATTGCGACCATACTTCAGCCAAATCAGCTGGTGCAATCAATTTTTCATCAATTGAGCAATCTTTATCGTATGCATTGGGCACCATGGCGCAAGACACGAGTCGCAACCATGGATTCGCTCCCATATCTTGATACAGAATTTCACGCCGAGATAGTGTCTCATAACGTGTACCCTGAGGATATACAATCGGAATATCCTGCAATGCCGCTTTGATGAAATGCACTACAGAAATGGCACAACCGCGACGAGTAAGGTCTAACTTCATACTTAGTCCACGGCTCAATTTGTTATCCATAATCTCCCAAAGGCGTGTCTCTACGTCTGGGGGAAGGTTCAAGCGATATTCGTGTACCGCACGGTTCCAATGCCGATAATCCTCCAGATAGGCATCTGTAGGATAGGCAAACATACCCATTTTTAGTTTACCTTGAGCATATTTGGAGAGTTGCGTATTCACATGCTCGCTCTCATAACTAAAGCAATAGTCCAAATCAAACACAGGACATTGCAAACGCAGGAAAGCATGCCCTTGCGTGCCCAACATATCATCACGCCAATCCGTAGGGTCGGCCACCATTAGGCTTACGAATACAAAATCATCCGCGAGGCGGTCGATGGTATCATTGAAGCCCATCTGGGCATTGCGTTCTGCTACAGACAATTCTTGCTTTTGCCCTACCATTGTTAGGGCAAAAGCAAGAAATAGGATGTTAAGTATTGTTTTTTTCATGTTTAGTCATGCGCTTCGCGCAGGTTGTGTCGGCATTGCCGAGGTAACTAATGCAATATCTTGTGTACTTCGTTTTCGCCAGTGATGACATATACGCCTGCGGTTGGGAGGAAGACATCTACTGCGGTTTGTACCATGCCGCTGTAGAGGACTGCTCCAGTGGATGAGAGTACACGTACCTGTTGTGGCTCTGCCACGGCGATATTGATACCCGTAGCCGTGGAAGTGATGAATAGGTCATTGCCACCACCTACGGTTGGGATGTTGCCGCCGGTCATAGTACCATCGCCATTGTTATCATAAATAATTTGACCTGAAGTAGTTAGCCCTTTTACACGCATACCACTTGGAGTTGCAACATTCATCATCACAAAAGACTCTGTAGGATTAACAGCTACACCAAATTGGTCATAAGAGAATGTAGAGTGCATTAAATCACCTGAATAATAGTATACCTTTTGTGGGTCAGGTTCTACTTCAGCAAACGAGCTATTACCCATTAAGATAGCAGAATTGTTGGCTGGCGTCATATTTAGCATCATATTATCCACATAATTCTTACCTTGTACTTCGTGAGGGCCATCCGTACTCTCAAAGATAAGGAACTTGCCCGACCAATAATCCCAGAAGGTACGACCTCCAATAGTATTATTACCATTATCGGCACATTTCGTACAGAAAGGAAGAAGCATAGAATATGTTTTGCCTTTCTCAAGTAATACACCATCTGATGCATCAGGGAATATCCACTGAGTTTCAAATTCCTTTCCTTCAGTACCAGTATATACCCAATCACCATTGTTTTCATTGAGATAGAAATCTGCAGTTGACCAGTTGGAGCCATTAAATGGTACCAATTTGTGCATACCACGAGGCGTATAGTCTCCTTTCTCTTTGAGACCTAAGGCTTCATCTTGTGCGTTAGCCCAAGACATATATTCACTATAGATTCTATCAAAATTCTTATTTTGCTTGAGCGCAATGGTAACACCAAAGAAGGATGCAAAGTCAGCATTGTGCTTAGCTTGTTCTTCGAGAATTTCGCTACGCGTCTTACCATTATCCTCCAACTTCTGCAACTCATTCTCTGGATAAGTTTCCATGATATAGATATTAGCCACATTGAAAGGAGCTGTAAAGGCATTCCAGACATCCGCAGTTGCAGTGGTGATATAGTAGAGTTTGTTTTCTACTTGGAATGGTTTCTCATTTGTGATATAATGTTCCACTTCCTCGCCTACTTCGCTTGGATGGATTGGCAAATAACTACCACCTTCTGGTGCAGGGTTCATCACTGGTGCTTGGTAATCTGCCCTTTTAATCACCTCAAGGATATTATCATCTATCTTACAATAGAGCAAATATTTTACCAACTCTGTTTGCGAGTCACCACTCATAGTTACAGATGTATTTCCACCTACGCTTCCACCATAACCCGCATATTCCGCAGCTATGTATGTCATACATGTCTTCCAGAATGAGATTTGCTTATTAATTTCAGGTTGGGCAGCCGATTCGAAAGTAGGATCAAACCAGAAGTTAAGATAATCATCACAACCTGTAGAACATGGTATTGCATCGATTTGACCATCTTCGCCAGGATTTGGTGTTACACTCTCCACATTGTAATAATCAGGCACATTGCCTGCAGTAGGTGTCACTAACCCATTGCCAGTTGTACTTACGCTCCATCCACCCCTATGACCTGATGCCGGGTTTTGTGGATATTTATACAAACCTAACAATTTACCATCTTTATCTTTAGGTGCACCACCTTGTGATTCTGGATCGGTACAAGCACCCTTGGATGTTACATCTTCACAAGCACGCATCATACAATGTGAACCGCCATATACAAAGGTTTTGGCTGGTGTACGCAAACAGGTCGTAAGGAATTTTCCATCTTTTTGAATAGGATTTCCACTTGCGTCTTTATCAAGGAGATAACTCTCTGCATAATCTGGACTTACATACATTGGAAGAACAGTGGTAGTACCATCATTGAAATTAACAGTACCTCCCACATCATCGGTACCCATACCGTAAGCGAGCAGGATGCCTGCGAATGTACCCGCACGAGGACAGATAGCGAGTGAGCTCTTGTAGTTATGCGATACAATCTGAGCATTTTGCAACTCTACTTGTCCACCATTGAAGTTCACGATAGTATTGCCATTACCCATATCAATAGAAGGTGCGTTGTTCACTTGTTTTTGCAGACTGAGGAAACCATTGGTGCGCTTACCCGTGATTGCATTCTGTGAAGCAGGCCATTCATCAGTAAAGTTGAGTGTAGTAGCAGATGCCTTAATATATGTATTATCCAACACACGAATCTGCATAGGTGAAGATGCCTGATATGCACGTCCAGCCACTGATTGGAGGAAGCAACCATAGTGGCTCTTCAGCATATTGCGGTTCAATGTATGAATTGTCACATTCATAGGATTGCCCGCATTGGCTTTGTCGTCACATGCGAAGACCAACACTGCGCCAGAACCGCAGACGTATGGCTCTATGAAACTATATCCATCGCCACGGTCAATGAACGCGTGACCATCGTCTGTCTTTGAGCGACTATAAATGAAGCAGTCTTCGAGATAAATATCAATGAATTGACCACCTTTAGCGCGGAAATACCAAACTCCTTCATCTACCTTAGTATAACCAGTAGAAGCATACGGACAAAAACCTGTGATGTACATGCTTACTGAATTCTGATTAGCAGGGATAGTGACTGCATCCGCATCATCGCCACCGACATTCCATGCCTTCTCTTTGGAGTTAGCATTTTCTACTCGTTTAAAGAAGGCGTATGCTGTACCTGCATCGTTTTTCTTATACATATAGATAGGTGTCTTTGCATTGGAACCTACCATTGTGGTTGGAGTGGTGATAGTGGTTGTACCATCGTTGGTGGTTGTTTCACCATAGATAACCACATAGTCGAAGAGCGGTTTTCCGTCTGTAGCAATAGCAGCATTGATATTTACCTTACGATATTTTTTTGCTTCATCCTCAAATGAGCCATTGAGCGTATATTTGGCGGCATTTCCCACGACGACTCCATCTTTACCATTATGAACACCAGTACATATTCCCATATCGCCAGATGTGATATTATCTTTGATACCAATCAACTCTACGGTAGCCATCAGTTCATTGTTTTTGTTTGGATTGGTAATTTCGAGCATACCATATTCAATCGCCACATTGGATGTATTGTTCCATTTTACGAAGATAGGTATATTACCCATTTGTTTTCCATCCAAGATACCATTCTCGGAACCAGTTAAGCTCAGCGGTGTTGTATAGGTACCTGCTTCTGATGCAGATACGGCAAAGTCTCCTTTAGTAACCGTGATTTTCATACCAGCGAGGTTGACTACTGACGCAGTAAACGATTTAGGTGTAGCATCATACAACTCCAAGAGCGCAGGATCAACTACGACACTGGCATCACCTACAATAACGAGATTAGTAATATTGATTTTCTCTGCATACGGACTCTGATAAATGACACGCAAATAGTTAGCGGTTGGAGAAACAGTACGCTTGAGTTGTGTGCCATTCATAATATCGCCGTTGGCATCATTATGCGATACACCTTCCCAAGATGCTCCATCCGTACTTTGTTCGATTTCCCACGTTCCTTTGGCTGTAGTGTAATCAAAACTAATGTAAGTTGGATTACCTCTAAACGCAAATGTCAGGTATGGAGCAGCATCAGAAACGGCATTATTGAGTGTTATTGTACGTACACCATCTGCGCCATTCCATTCCGCGTTGTGTGTGCGGGTGGTGACATAATAGTAGCGGTCTCCGCCGTCTGGTTTATCTGTAGCGAGTTTAATTGGCAACTCTTGTGGGAAGGCGTATGAAGTGATAGGAATTTGCAATACCATGTTGCTGCCTTCATATACATACAGATAGCCCTGTTGTTCCGTAGTAGCATGGCTAATAACCTCTATGCCTGTAATACCAAATGGATTCGTTTCGGTAGTAGGAGGTATAGTCAGGGTTTCGCCTGCTTCACCTGAATCGGATGATTTCTTTACCTTGAAAATATTGCTATCACTTGTTCGGACAGAGAGCGTGGCTGTATTAGCGTATGTAAGGACAATCTCTTTGGGCGTAAGAATTGCAGCCTTTGTGCCATTTTCGTTAACGGTGAAAGGCATATAGAGTTTCTCGACATCTGCCTTCACATGAGCCAACTCTGTGATATATAGTTCTTTGAGCAAAGCAGGTGTAGTCGCTCCTGCTCCATAACTAATACGCAGATAGCGTGTGGAAGGCATAAGCGACATTTCAAAATCACTATTGTTTGCTATATATTTCCATGGGAACGAAGTCGTCCAGTTGATACCATTATAACTCTCCTCAATTTGCCAAGCATTATTTCCCTGGGGTTTGAAGTATAGCTTATCAGGCACCCCTATGAACGTCATCTTCCATTGCGAGATGCTATTGGCTGTTGATTGGAATTTGACAGCCTTGGCAGTAGTGTTGAACTCAACTGTTTCATTCGCCGACAATGTAACGGCGCGGAAGACGGTATCGTTATTGACATCCACGCGCAAGTGTTGTGGATTAGCGATAACGGTACTCTTGAAGTCTTGTGATTTACCATTTTGAGTGAAGGTGAATGTAACTTCATATTTACCCGCAATTTGATCTTCGATAGTTGCCGTCTTGTTGGTAGGATTGTAAGCTATAATATTGCTTTTATCCTCTTTTTCGGTAAGAGTCCAATTGGCAGAACCATCTAATACTGTGATAGGATTTTCGTTTACAGTACCAAAATAGAGAATATCCCAATTCCAAACTACTCGTTCGGTAACTTCCACCGTTTTAGTGATAGTAGTGGCAGCGATGTGGTTGGTTAGGTCAGCAGGCTGAGTAGCAGTAATTGTTACTTTACCCACTTGTTTAGCCGTAATAGTTGCATTATTATCACTTCCCGATGTGGTCACCACTCCTGTAGGAGTTGTAGTAATTGTAATTGCCTTGCTATTATTTTTGCTATTGGCTTTGAATAATGCGATAGCATTTTGATTTGTGTACAACACATCTAAATCTTCGAAGGCAAGCGTATTGGTTTTTAGATACGATGCATTACCAATCAGTTGCACATCTTTGGTATAGATATGTGTGTGCTTTTTCGAGGCGTCGTAGTCATAAGTCTTCTTGTAGGTAGCAGTTATGCGCAATACTGCCTTTTTCACACCTTCGGATTTAGGTGTAAACTTCACGGTTGCTGCTGGTTTTGTTCCCCACGTAAAGGTGAATTGATCTGCATCTTGTCCTACTATACTAGAAGCCCATGTAACTGTAGTCCAATCCACATTATCGTTCGCAGTAACAATATCTGTAGATATGCTTTTATTTTCTCCCACATAGGTAGAGCAAGTATATGATGGACTGACTGTGAATGTAGGGATATTGTTTTTTACATCAGGGATATTGGGTTCTTGATCTGCACCATTAGCAGTCCACTTACCATTTACGTATGTATATGACGTATTAGCAGCAGGCACTTGATACTTACCATCAGCATTCAACAAGCGAGCAGGTGCAACAGGAAGACTAACCACATCAATATTTTGAACTGTTTGTCCCAATACAGATTTTGTTGACTGTTTTGCTTGATACACTTTTGTGTTAGAACCCAAAGTATTATATATTACTTTACCACCACCATTAGAAGTGATATTAGCATGATCTTGGAGTTCAGAAGTGGAGTTTGTTGTATATAGCGCACCCGTTGAAGTACAGTCCAATATACCGTCCACTACAAATTTCGCATCCACCAGATCGTTGGCAGTACGTGTATATTGCATTCCTCCAGGGCGACCTGTTAGTGTTGTCAACTCTTTATTCGTTGAACCGAAGAAACCTATACCATTTAATGTACTATATTTTTTATCGTACACATAGATGCTGGCTGTTCCAGAATTGGCTTTAATCTGACAAGTACACCCTCTATTGATTGTAAAGGTGGAACCTGGCATAAATGCGAAATCATACAATACTTGTACTTTAGCATTGTTCTCCATTATCACATCGTAGTTATGTGGTACTGGCAACACAAAATCTTTAGAATCGATTGTTTCTGAAGTACCCAAAATCAGCAATGTCAAGGAAACATTTCCTAATTTAGCCACCTTTTGTGGTGTTTTGCCTTGCTGTTGTGAAACTACAAATACCAAACGATCCTCGTCCACATTGTAATATTTAGTTAACGTAGTAGCATCACCCAACTGGAAGAATCCTGCATCAGTACTTGCAAAGGTACATTCCGTATGTGTTACAGAATTATTCACACTGATACCAGCTGCCAATATCTCAGTTGCTTCTGGTTCCAAGGTCAATGGTACTTCTATATTTTGAATATAGTACTGACCTACGATGAAAATTTTGTTGTTTCGGAACTTACTTAAGTTTAATCCCGTAGCAGAACCACCACGCCAGTCAGTAATTCGGAACATTTCTTTCACTTTACTGCCATTTTTCATCAGTACAGAAGCCGTTTGTGAACCCGTGATATAACCAAAGGCATACAGATTTGCTCCATTTTCGAAAGTCATTTTCACATTCTCGCCCAATTGTATATGTCCATAACTGCCTGGTTGTCCACATTGCGAATTTGCACCACCTGCATATATTTTAGCATATATAGATACGGCAGCTCCTCCTTTTACGGTGATAGTACTTCCCTTTTCTACCGTCCATTTTACGTATGCTGTATTACCACTTCCACTATAATCACTCTCCTCCAAAGTTTCCACATGGCGATTCGTATCATCACCAGGAATGAGCAATGTTACTCCTTCTGGAATTGTATAGTCGCCTTGTGGAAGAACGCCTTCTGTGATTTTAGTACCATTAGGCTTGGCATTGAATACTACGACCTGCGCTTTACCTGTAGAATTCTTCAATTTTGTAGCATCTGCTAACGCCATGGTCAGGTCACTATATTGCGTATTTGTAATATCGTCCTTGATAAAATACGTAGCATGATTTAGGTGAACAAACTGTGCACGAACTTTCACTGATTTAGTGAATTGATAGTTACATAACTCATCATACGATAAATAAGTCACTTCATTGTCATCAATCATTTGCCAGCCAAAGAAGTAGTATTTGTCTGAATTACCGTCCACATCTTCCGTCAAATGCATCTCCATATTGGACATACTCTCATGCGTAACTGCCACCTTGAGGTTTTCCTTTGCAGTTTTGTCCATGGTGTAGTTGACACCACTACCATTGGTCATTTTAATGGTGTATGTACCCTTGCCATCTGTAGGCAAGAACGTAATGATAGGTGCTTCTTCTACCACGACAACGACAGAGCGAGTCACTTTTTGCCCCTCATAATTAGCAGAAAACGTGATTTCTGCTTTTTTACCCACAGCAGCACGAAGGTCATCATCCGTATAAGATATACCCAACTCTATCAAACCTTGTGTCGCATCGAAA
>CALZHO010000026.1 GCA_945787425.1 uncultured Bacteroidales bacterium | reverse complement strand
ATTATACTTTTAGTTTTGATGGGAATTGCTCTCATCGGATGGCTTTGGATTCAGTTCCCTATCGCTCGGATAATTATATGTATCGTTGCTGCTATCATTTTATACATGAGATTAATCATTTTTTTTGATGCGTAATTATGTACAAATTATTTGTTTATAGTTTTATTTTGTCCGCGCTTATCTGTTTACACGGATGCAAGCGTGAGAAACAATATACCATCGGACTACCGATTGAGAATTGCTCTATGGTTAGTTACGACAATCATCATCTTACAGATAGTGGTGTAAACATCTATTGCCCATCGGGTAGTATAGTTGTAGCGGCTATGGATGGAGTAGTAGATTCTATTTCGAAAGTAAGTGCGGGATGGATCATACAAACTACAAACCAATCGACAAGACTGATTTCCCGATACTCATATATAGATTCAATACAAGTATCTATTGGAGATACATTAAAGATGTATGACGCAATCGGAGTAACGCCGATTAATTGTTCATATCTACATTATGAATTGCTTGAGTCATTAGATGGGAATCTCACTCCCTACAATCCGACATCCAAGTTTAACTCATTTTTCCAGTAGCACCACCCTCTACGGATCGACATCAATGGACACAATCGTACCTTTGCAATCCGTCTGCTGCAAAAGCAAGCGGATTTGTTCGCGCAATAACTGCTTGGCACGCTGCACATTTGCACCTTGCTCCACACGCAAACGCAATTGACGGATATACTGATTCTGACGACGTGAAACCAATGGCGTAATCACATTAGACACACGCTCGCCAAACACCCCTCTCAATGCCTGCATCAGCACTTCACTGCTCCTCTCCAGACGCTGCACATCACGATGGCGCAAACTGAGCACAATCAGCCGATGAAATGGGGGAAAACAGAATATCTGTCGCTCGCTAATCTCCCTATGGAATAGTCCCGCATAATCGTGCGAACACAGCAACGCATACAACGGATTCTTCACATCAAACGTCTGAATCATCACCTCGCCCGCACTACCCGTTCGACCTGCACGACCCGACACCTGCTCCAACATCTGAAAAGCATGTTCCGCACTGCGAAAATCAGGTTGGTTGACCAACGTATCCGCTTGCAAAACGACCACCAATGAAACATCATCGAAATGCAGTCCCTTCGTAACCATTTGTGTGCCAATGAGAATGTCCAGTTCATGGTGCGCAAAACGGTCAATGATATTTTGATAGGCATCCTTGCGGCGCGTGGTATCCAAATCCATACGTGCCACACGAGCATGCGGGAAAAGATGCTGTATTTCTTCCTCTAAACGCTCGGTACCAAAACCCTGCAATCGCCATTCAGAGCCGCATTTGGGACAAGTTCGGGTATGGGAGATGGAATAATGGACGCCCTTTGGGCTATTGGATATTGGCAATGGGCTATTGGATATTGAATGGGTATGACCGCAAGAGTGGCAGATGAGGGTATTGTTGCTCTTGTGGTAGGTCATACTCACATCGCAGTTTGGGCACTTAGGAACCTCGCCACAATTAGGACACTGCAAAAAGGGTGCATAGCCCCTGCGATTCTGGAACAAAATAACCTGCTTGCCTCTGGCAATCTCCTCACGGATACGAAAGACCACAGGGTCAGCAAAATGACCATACATCTCCTTGCGATGGTACTGGCGTTGCAAGTCCACCAACGTGATTTTAGGCAATTGCAATCCGCGAAAACGCTCCTGCATTTTCACCAAACCATATTTGCCAATCTGCACATTGTAATACGACTCGATGGAAGGCGTAGCTGTTCCCAACAACACTTTGGCTCCATACCAACTTGCCATCATAATCGCTGCCGAACGTGCATGGTAACGCGGAGCAGGGTCTTGCTGCTTGTAGCTGGGCTCATGCTCCTCATCTACAATAATCAACCCCAAGTTGGTAAAAGGTAGGAAAATAGCAGAGCGGGCACCGAGGATGAGATTTGGATATTGGATATTGGACGCTTCGCTATTGGATATTGGTAATAGGCTGGAATATATCTCGGTGCGTTCGGCGTTAGAAAAACGCGAATGATACACCACCAACTTATGCCCAAAAACCGCCTGCAAACGGTTGGTCAATTGGGTAGTCAATGCTATCTCTGGCACGAGATAAAGAACCTGTTTACCTCGTTTGAGGACAGCGTCAATGAGATGGATATATACCTCCGTTTTGCCACTTGAGGTCACGCCATGCAAGAGAGTGACATTCTTCTGCTGCCATGTGGCGCGTATTTCTTCTATCGCCCTACTCTGTTGATTATCAAGCTCGTGTGGCTGCTGTATCTCGCCGTTGTATTGCCGCAAACGTGAGATAGGTCGCTCCTCTTCGAGGAATATCCCCTTGTCAATCAATATTCGCAGAATAGCACCGCTCACCCCACTTTGCTCCAGCAGCAAACGTCTTTCCACTTGATCATTCTGCGCCAAACGGAGGAAATCTCGTAGCAACTGCTCTTGTTTCTTGGCGCGTTTCAGTTCCCCAAGCAACTGCTCTTGTGCTTCTTGTGCGAGATAGGCAGGTGCCAACTGTATGTACTGGGTAGTTGCTGCAGAATAGTTGTCATCAATAATCTCGGAGGGTAAGGCGGCCGCCATTACCTCCCCCAAAGTACACATATAATACTCCGCCATCCATTGCCACAAGCGTAACTGATTAACCGTAACAATGGGTTGAGTATCAACAATATCTACAATATCTCTCAACTTAATTGAGGAGGGCAAATCGCCCTCGTGAAGGCGATAAACAATACCTGTAATCGTTTTTTTACCCAATGGTACCAATACACGCATACCCACCAATGGCATAGACATACCAGAGGGCACCCGATAGGTGTACACATCAGCAATAGCCAAAGGCAAAATAATATCAATTAATGCAGTATTGGACATTTCTGGCGCAAAGGTAGTAAAAAATTTGCAAGTGTGCAAATTTTTTTGTTGGATATGGGGTAATGGGTATGGGATATGGGCAAGAAAAAAAGAGCGCGATATCACATCGAACTCTTTTTCCATTATGAAAAACACTATTTATTAAATAACACAATTACTTGCGCTTTGCTTATGTATTTACAAATATCGTGCCAATCTCAACTATATTGGCTACTTATTCGTTCATTTTAACCAATTTATACCCTTTTCCATGTACGCTAAGAATTTTTATCAAATTATCCTTGCCAAGATAATTGCGCAGGTGATTCACATAGACACTCAATGAGCGCGAATTAAAATAGGTTTCGCTGCCCCAAATCGTCATCAGAATGCGGCTGCGTTCTACCGTCTTATCCATATTCTGGCAAAGCATGAGCAAGAGCTCGTTCTCGCGCGCACTCAGTCGTCTGTCACCTAACGTCTGGCGTACAGCATCGAAATGCAGACCATTGAGGTCAAACTCCATTTCGTCGGACTGATTGGCCATGCGGTATCTGCGCAGTATCGCCTCAATCTTGCAAATAAGGATATCCATAGAGAAAGGTTTGGTAAGGTAATCATCGCAACCTAATTGGTAGCCACGAATAATATCTTCTCTGTCAGTTTTGGCACTTATGATAATAATAGGCAGTTGTTGATTACTCTCCCGAACCGCTTTTATTAACTGCCAACCATTCATCTTGGGCATTGATATATTCGTGAGCAAAACATCGAAATGCTTTTTCGAAAGCGTTTCCCATGCTTCTTGCCCATCAGCAACAGTAGTGACTTGAAAATCCCTACTCCGTAGATAATCCGCTAAAACAGTAGAGAGGTTAACATCATCCTCAGCAAGTAGTATGTGATTGATTGTTGTCATGATTGCGAAAAATACAAATTTTATAAGGTATTTAACAAATACTATGCCAAAAGTTGATAAATATAAAAATTACAATTACATTCTATCCCTATGGACAATAAAATGCAATTAAAAAGAAACTTTTGCACATTTTGTTTGCCAATATGCATTTTTTTATGTAACTTTGCAGCGTTATTGGATAGTCAAAACATTCTTATTATGTCAAGAAAAGTACTATTACTATTCACTGGGGGTACCATTTCGATGATACGCGACACCGAAACGGGTGCGTTACACCCCGCAGACATGCAGACATTCAAGACCTATGTTCCAGAATTGTTTGCAAGCGATATAACGGTAGATATGATTCCATTTGAGCCATTGCTGGATTCTTCGGATTTGAATCCCGACAATTGGCGACAAATGGCACAAATAGTGCAACAACATTACGATGCGTACGATGGATTCGTGATTTTGCATGGTACCGATACGATGGCATACTCGGCATCGGCATTGAGTTTTATGTTGGAAAACCTATGCAAACCCGTGGTATTCACAGGTAGTCAATTGCCCGTAGGTGTGCTACGCTCGGATGCCAAAGAGAATCTATTAACAGCCATTGAAATTGCCGTTGCATACGATACAGAAGGCAAAGCAATCGTACCCGAAGTAACTGTATATATGGACGGCGAATTGTATCGTGGGAATCGTGCGACAAAGCGCAATGCCGAACATTTCTCAGCATTCAATTCCTATAATTATCCCGCGCTCGCGCGTGCGGGAGTACATATTACATATAATCGTCCGTTGATACAATCAATAGGCAATACAGCACGCGGGTTGCATGTATATGAACGTTTTGATACGCGTGTCGCTATTCTCAAACTTTTCCCTGGCATTACCGAATCAGTGGTAGCATCCGTATTGGATATACCCGACTTGCGTGGCGTAGTATTAGAAACGTTTGGTTCGGGCAATGCTCCTACATATGATTGGCTCTACGAACGTCTGCGAGCAGCAGTGGAACGCGGTGTAGTCATCGTAAATAAGACACAATGCAATACGGGCTCAGTAAGCATGGGACAATATGCTGTGAGCTTGAATCTAATGAAAGCAGGGGTGATATCGGGTTATGATATTACCACCGAGGCATTGCTCACAAAAATGATGCATGTGCTGGGCGAACATGGCAACAACATGGAAAAAGTAAAGAAAATGCTATCGGTATCTCTCTGCGGAGAAATGACGGTGGAATAGTTTAGAGTTTAGAGTTTAGTGTTTAGTATTTAAAGTTTAAAGGAAGGAGATATAATGAAAAATTTACAACCACAAGCAGTATGGAATCATTTCCATAGTCTGACACAGATTCCCCGTCCATCGGGCAAGAAAGAAGAAGTATCTGCGTTCTTGGCAGATTTTGGTCGTTCACTCGGTTTAGAAACCATTGTAGATAGCATCGGCAATGTGATTATCCGCAAGCCTGCCAGTCCTGGTTATGAAAACCATCCTGGCGTGATTCTGCAAGGTCATATGGATATGGTGCCACAAAAAAATAACGACACCGTATTCGACTTCGAGAAAGATCCTATTCAAGCATACGTAGATGGCGAATGGGTGACAGCCAAAGGTACGACATTGGGCGCAGACAACGGCATCGGCGTAGCCGCTGCTATGGCAATTTTGGAGGATAAGAACGCGGTACACCCACCGTTGGAGATGTTGGTGACCGTAGATGAGGAAACAGGTATGTACGGTGCATTCGCATTGGAAGGTGGTATGTTGCAAGGCAAGACATTGCTCAATCTGGATTCTGAAGCAGAGGGTGAATTATATGTTGGCTGTGCAGGTGGTGTGGATACTACTGCTAAGTTTGCATACACGCCAGTAGAAGTAGAGGAAGGCGATGTGGCTGTAAAAGTAAGCATCACAGGTTGCAAGGGAGGTCACTCGGGTTGTGATATTCATTTGCAACGCGCCAATGCCAATAAGCTGCTGTTCCGTTTCTTGAAAGAGGCGGTGGCGAACTACGAGGCACGTTTGGCAAGTGTGGAGGGTGGTAGTTTGCGCAACGCGATTCCACGCGAGGCATCTGCTATCATTACAGTACCTGCTGAAGGTGTGGAAGATATTATGGATTTGGTGGCAGAATATGAAGACTTGTTCGTGGCGGAATATGACGGTGTAGAGGACAATATCCGCTTGACCGCAGAGGAGGTGGCATGTCCAAGTATGGAGTTGCCAGAGGATGTACAAGATTTCTTGATTCATGCCGTTACCGCATGCCCTCATGGCGTATATCGCGTGATACCAGAAATGCCAGAGGTGGTAGAAACCAGCAACAACCTCGCCATGTTGACCACTACAGACGACTGCGTGACGGTGATGTGCTTGACCCGCTCGTCAGTCGAATCGCGCAAAGAGGAGTTGCAAGAGATTATTCACTCGGTATTTGCTATGGCAGGTGCAGACGTAGAGTTCTCGGGCTCGTATCCAGGTTGGAAACCTAATCTGAAGAGTCATATTCTGGAAGTGATGAAAAATACGTACCAGAGCAACTATGGCGTAGAGCCCCGCGTGATCATTATCCACGCAGGATTGGAGTGCGGTATCATTGGCAGAAATTATCCAGGTATGGATATGATTTCGTTTGGTCCTACCATCAAACACCCTCACTCGCCAGATGAACGCGTGAATATAGCATCGGTAGCGAAGTTCTACGATTTTCTATTGGCTACCCTAAAAGAACTGTGATAAAATTAGCAGATTGGCATTAAATTTGTGGAAAAGAACAACAAGTCGTATTGCCTAAAAACAAGACCAATGAAAAGTCACCCTTGGATATTATTATGCTTTGTGTTGCTGATGTGTATGTCATCAGCAGCACAAAACGTGATTGTTTACTTTGATGATGACGTGATTGTGGAAGACATGCGTACCACAGATTCAGTAGCAGAGGAGACTATCGTTGTCGATTCAGCATCTGTCGATACTGTGGTTGCAGATTCTACTGTGGTAGATACGTTAGCAATAGTAGATTCAGCCCCCAATGATGAGGACGATTATCACTACCGATGGCGCGATGTACGTGAGATGCGCAACTGGATGCGCTACACATGGCGTGAAACACGTACAAAAATGAATTCCGAAGTACGACGATTGCGCGATAGTGTGCGGGTTGAGACTTTTGCCATCATAGATTCTATGCCACATGAAATACGCATAGGTTGGGGAGATATGATGTTTGAAACTCTAATCTGGCAAGAAAAACCCTACCCCACTATCTTACCCAATGATTATACCGCCACATATAAGGAAAACTATCACTATACGCAACACTGGTTTGTCGAATATCTATATAATTTTGGTTATTGGTATAGCGTAGGTATGCAAGTGGATTATTCGGGTGTACTGTGGAATAATGTGACACGCGATGGACAAGGCAAAGAAATAGATCGCGAAACAAAACAAAGTGCGCATAATATTGCTGTGATACCGACTGTGCGTTTTTCCTATTTCCATTCAGAATATGTGTCGCTATATTCCGCTTTAGGTTTAGGATTGAACATCAATACCAGTACGGAAACCGATTATAAAGGTCGCACAACGGCTTTTGCTCCCGCAGTGAATATCTCATTGTTGGGAATGCGTGTAGGAAAAGGGCGATTCTTTGGCAGCGTGGAAGTGGGTGGTATGTTGTCGTTTATGAGTAGCAACGAAGTCTATATGCTGGGGTCGCGTATTTTCACAGCGAGCGTGGGATGCAGGTTGTAGGATAGAGATTAAATGTTAGAGGCAGGAAATGAAAAAGGTAATATACATATTAGGTGCATTATTGCTGCTGACTGGTTGTCAGATGGGCGATTGGCATTTTGTGGATTTCACAGATACAAGTTTGGTGAAGGATGGTATGTTTCGTGTCACAACACAAAAAACCACCGATATGCAACAACTGGTACAAGAGCCCAATCAATTAGCCGCTTGGGGCATACATACAAGCTCAGATAGTGTTGCCAACTCACCTATTCATGGACCACAACGTGCGACTTCTACGACAGTGAATATTGTCATGCAACAATTGCTGGATTTCAGCAAGATGACTACTGCAATAGAGTTGAGTGGTATATATCCTTCCATTGATTTAGAGGGAGAGCCAATCATGCTGTCAGGCAAGGTGATTCTGCCCGCTAAAGGGCCTATCAAGCGTTATATACTGGTGTCCCATTACACCATAGCCAGCAATAGAGAAGCACCAAGCAATATCTTTTCACTGGAAGGCTTGTTGGTGAAACTGGGATACGCATTGATTATTCCCGACTATTTGGGATATGGTGTAACAGCGGATCATATCCACCCCTATTTGGTGATGGATATTACAGCTCGCAATGTACTGGATATGTACTATGCGGTGGTGCCATTTTTGGAAAAAGCAGGTTGTGCACCCGAGCACGACGATATTTACCTCATGGGCTATTCGCAGGGAGGTGCTACCACGATGGCGGTACAACACGAGATAGAGCACCACGACCACCCCATCAAGATTCGCCGTGTGTTCGCGGGTGGTGGTCCGTATGATATAAAATATACTTATGACCAGTTTGTGGAAACCAATTGGGCATCTTATCCATGCGCTGTGCCTATCATGATGCAA
Organism: uncultured Bacteroidales bacterium; assembly: GCA_945787425.1. Lineage (GTDB taxonomy): Bacteria > Bacteroidota > Bacteroidia > Bacteroidales > Paludibacteraceae > Colicola. Next base: position 24 of record CALZHO010000026.1, on the reverse strand, counting down.
GGTATGGTGGTGGGCAACAAACTC
>CALZHO010000025.1 GCA_945787425.1 uncultured Bacteroidales bacterium | reverse complement strand
AGCTTTCACGTACGTGTTTTGCTCCAAGAAAGCGAGGTTTTGCTTCAGTTGGTCGTATGCCACTTTTGTCTGGTCGTAGGTCTGTTGGCTTACGCTTCCTGTTTCCAGCAATGCCTCCAAACGTCCCACCTCGATTTCAAGGTTAGCCAGTTGGATTTTTTGTGTGAGATACTGTGTTTGATCCATACGTACAAGCATGTCGCCTGCTTTCACCTCATCGCCTACTTCCACGAAGATATGCTCTATCTTTCCTGTCAGCGATGGTGCTACGTTTTGTGTCACATAGCCCTGTACGTTCGTAGAAATATTGAGCACGCGCTCAATCTCTTGTTCTTGGAGGGTTATTGTACCTACCGCCTCCACGCGCTCAGCTTCTTGTTGAGTTGCCTGAGCATCTTTCTTGCCGCATCCAATCAAACAAACTGCGGCAGCCATCATTAATACAATCTTTTTCATTTATCGTTTTAGTTTTAACTTATCATAAAGTCGTTAAGGTCCTTAAAGTCCTTAAGGTCGTTATCTTACAAATTCAAAAATTTCTCCAATTCCACTTCCGCATTCACCAGTGTCAGCACCGCTTGCACATAAGTCGATTGTGCGGTGATGAGGTCGTTACTTGCATTCACGAGGTCTAAGTTACTTGCCACACCCTGTTGAAATTTCAGCGAAGTGTTGTCAAACACGCGTTGTGTCACGTCCATGTTCTCTTGCTCGTTGGTGTAAGTCTCATACGCATTTTGCAGGTTATAGCGCAATTGCTCGTTTTGGATTCCAAGGTTATCGGCTGTCTCCTCAAACGTGTTACGCGCTTCTTCCAAGGCGATTTTCTTCTCTACCACACCTGCTGCACGCTTACCCGACGACCATAATGGCATGCTCACCTGTATGCTCAGCGCATTAGGAGGAGTCATGTTAAAGCCCTCTTTCTTGCCGAAATAGTCTTTTTCGCTGTATTGATAGCCCACGCCCACAGTCGGACCATACGCCCAACCTGCCATGTGTACATTCTTCTTCGCCAATTCTACATTTTTGGCTAATGTTTGATAGCTGAGGTTATTTTCCAATACAAAGTCTTTACCCAGCAATGCTACTATCGCCTCCGCACTCAGCATATCGCTCAGTTGGGTGGTGAGTGTCAATTCTGTCTCCACGGGCACATTCAGCAGTACCTTCAGCGCATTGATTGCCAACTGTGTCGAACGCTTGTTAGCATTGATATTATTCTTCAATGTGTTCACGCGCACAAGGATTTGGTCAGCCGTTGTTTGCTCTGCTGCACCCACTTCCACGCTGCGTTGGGTCATTGCTGCCAAGTTCTCAATGTTCTGCAGCGAACTATCCAGCAACTTCACCACATCTTCCAGCACTAACACCGAAGCGTAACTCGATTTCACACTCGCACGCAGGTTGTCCTCGCTGATCTCAAGATTCAGTTTTTGCATCTCAATCGCAGTATTGTTGAGCAATGCTCCCACAATCGCCTGTCCATTGATACCCACCGATGCTGTGATACCCAATGTACCATTGTCTGGCATTTCAATAGGCATACCACCAAAGTTCATCTTGTAGCCCATCATCGACTGATATGCCCACGACATATCCACCGATGGAAGCATACTGGCTATCGTCTGCCAACGGGTGGCATACGCTTTCTGCACTGCCAAGTCCGCATTTTTCAGCGAGCGGTTTTGCGCCACTGCATAGTCTTGCGCCTCTTGCAAGCTCAGGTTTAGGGTAGCAGGCACCTCTTGTTTGGGTGCACGCTTCGTGGCAGCCATCACATGGTCGGCTGCCATCATGTTTGCCGCTATGGCAAACATACTAACTAATAATACAATCTTTCTCATCTTTTGTTTTTATATTACCTTATTTATTATGTACTTCTTATTTATTATGTACTTCTTTTTCGAGCACTGCCAATCCTTCTGCCGTCAACATTCCGCGCAGCAGGATATCTATCGTTGTATTGCCCATATGTCGCACTTCTTGTGGCTTCATCTTGTGTCTTTCCGCACGTTCAGCCAACATCAGATGCGTATTCACCAACAACACTGCTGCCACCTCTATATCTATCTCCTCGCGGAATATCCCTTCGCCTTGACCTTTCTTCAAGAACTGTACCAAAAACTGTTGCATCATCTTGCGCATACGTTGCAGGTGTTCTTGATGCAGCGTGGGATAATACTTCTTCAGGTCGTATAACATCGGTAGTGTCTGATGCGTACTTTTTTCTGTTTGTCTGGCAATCTTCGTCCAATCCACGATGCATTGCACCACGGTCTTATCCGCCACCAAGTGCTGCACTTCCCGTGCCATTTTCTGCTCGTGCTCATGCAGAATCTCGCTCACCAATTCATCTTTCGAAGGGAAATACACATAAAACGTCTTCTTGGATATACCCAACTCTTTGCATAGGTCATCCACGCTCACCGAGCGTATTCCCACCTGTTGCATACGTGGGGTAGCCGCTTTCAGTATGTCCTCTTTCAGATTGGTCATAATACATATTTTACAAAAACCGTGCAAAGGTACTACTTTTCTACGAAACAACCAAATATTTTTAGAAACTTTAATACTTTTGTAGTTTCCATGTTGCAAAAAGAAGAGAATATTATAAAAAACAAATCCCCTTCCAGTTTGGAAAGGGATTTGCGTGTTATGTGCAGTGTGGATTACTCTGCTGTTTCCTCGGTAGCAGCTGCTTTCTTAGTAGTCTTCTTTGCTTTTGCTGGTTTCTCTTCAGCAGCCATAGAAGCCTTAAGATCAGCAAGAACGCTCAAGTCACCGAGAGTAGTTTTCTCTACTTTTGGCAACTCTGGTTGTGCCTCTTTCTCTTTCTTTGCTTTTACCTCTTTAGCAGGAGCCTCTTTACGCTCCTCCCAGGTGCGGAGGTGAGAGAGAAGGATACGTTTAGCGTCGCGGTTGAACTCAATCACCTTGAAGTTCAATGTATCGCCGTTAGCTACAGGTGATTTGTCCTCTTTTTGCAAATGGCGAGCGGTGCAGAAGCCCTCTACGCCATCTTCCAAAATAACGGTTGCGCCCTTGTCAGATACCTCAGCTACTTTGCCTTCTACGATGGTGTCAACACCATACTTAGCAGCAAGCTCTTCCCATGGGTTGTCTTCCAATTGCTTGTGACCCAATGAGAGGCGACGGTTCTCTTTGTCGATTTCGAGTACGATAACCTCGATTTCAGCACCGATTTGAGTGAACTCGTTAGGGTGTTTGATTTTCTTAGTCCAGCTGAGATCGCTGATGTGGATCAAGCCGTCAACGCCCTCTTCGATTTCTACAAATACACCGAAGTTGGTGAAGTTGCGAACTTTAGCAATGTGGCGTGTGCCAACGGCATACTTGGTGTCGATAACCTCCCAAGGGTTAGCCTTGAGTTGTTTGAGACCGAGAGACATCTTACGCTCGTCGCGGTCGAGTGTCAAAATAACAGCCTCAATTTCTTGACCAACTTTCAAGAAGTCGTTTGCAGAGCGGAGGTGTTGGCTCCAGCTCATTTCACTCACGTGGATGAGACCTTCTACACCAGGAGCAACCTCTACGAATGCTCCGTAGTCAGCCATCACAACTACCTTACCCTTGATCTTATCACCTACTTTGATATCAGCATTGAGTGCCTCCCATGGGTGAGGAGTCAGTTGCTTCAAACCGAGAGCGATGCGTTTCTTTTCATCATCGAAGTCGAGGATAACCACATTGATTTTGTCACCTTCCTTCACGATCTCGTTTGGATTGCTTACGCGGCCCCAGCTGAGGTCAGTGATGTGAATCAAACCATCTACGCCACCAAGATCCATGAATACACCGTATGGCATAACTGCCTTAACAGTACCTTCGAGTACTTGACCTTTCTCAAGGTGAGAGATGATCTCTTTGCGTTGGTTCTCCAGTTCTGCCTCGATGAGTGCCTTGTGAGAAACAACTACATTGCGGAATTCTGGGTTAACCTTAACGATCTTGAACTCCATTGTTTTACCAACGAAGATGTCATAGTCGTGGATAGGTTTAACGTCGATTTGGCTACCTGGCAAGAATGCCTCTGTACCCAATACATCAACGATCATACCGCCCTTAGTGCGGCACTTGATGTAACCCTTAACCACTTCGTTGTTGTCAAGAGCCTCGTTAACGTGGTCCCAGCTGCGAGCAGCGCGTGCCTCTTTGTGTGAGAGAACGAGTTGGCCGTTTTTGTCTTCTTGGCTCTCTACATATACCTCAACAGTATCACCTACTTTGAGGTCTGGGTTGTAGCGGAACTCAGCAGCAGGTACAATACCGTCTGACTTGTAACCTACGTTTACAACTACCTCACGTTTGTTGATGGAGATAACAGTACCTTCTACTACCTCTTGATCCTTAATCGCGTTAAGAGTAGCGTCGTACTTTGAAAGAATTTCTTCGTTTTGTTTGCCTTGAGCTTCGTTCTCAAATGCATCCCAGTCGAAGTTCTGGAGAGAAAGATTTTCTGCCATAATTAGCAATGGGGGTGGATAACCATTAACAGAGATCTCATCTGGCAACCAAACACTGGCAACCGAACTCCATTTTCGTTATCCGATTAAAAGTTAAACATTCCATTATGCTTTTTTCTCGCGTGGATGAATGGTAATAAACACCTGCCCACAAAAAAGCGCGCAAAGGTACAATAAAATTTTGAGATATGCAAATATTTTTGTACTTTTGCAGCGATTTTGTGAATTTTAGACTAAAACCTATTACAATTATGTCAAAACACACATGGACATACGCCAATATTGGCGGCAATACGCGCGTTATTATTAAGGATGGTAAAGACATTCAGCACCTTGCTGAGTTAGACGAGAAACTCTGGGCGGTACTAACGTGTCCCGTTTCTGGATTGGAGATTCCCGATGAGAGTTTGCAGTGCATGGATAATAACGGCGATAGTAAGATACATATTGCTGATGTGATTAGCACGGCAGAATGGCTTTGTAAGGCGCTGCGTAATCCACAGGTGCTGTTTGAGGGGAAGGCTTCGGTGGCTTTGGCTGACATTGCTGACGAGGCGTTGCTCGCTGTGGCTACTCCCTTGGCGATAGATGGCATAGTGACATTAGATGCTGTCAAGGCAGCTATTGCTGGAGCTTCAATCGAGGCACAACCTGCACCTGAAGCACCATACGCGGCAGATGTGATGGCTGCGTATAAGGCATGCAAGGATAGTTATGCAAATTACTTCCAGACTGCAAAACTCCAAGCGTTGGGTTTGGCGACCTTGCCTGCGGAGGCTGCTGTACCAGGATTGAGCGAAGAGCAATTTGTCGAGATGGGCAAGAAGATTGCTGAATACGAAGCGGGCAAAACTGCTGCAGAGGGTGCTAACGCTGTTGCATTGGCTGCTGCACAAGCGCAATATAAACCATTGGAGAAACTGCTGTTGCTCTGCCGTGATTATGTGACTTTGCTGCGCAATTTTGTGTCCTTCCAAGATTTCTATGCGAAACGTGGTAAGGCGTTGCTTGGACGCGAAGCCAAAGGGGAAAGCCCATGGGCAATTTTCCAAGCAGGAACATTGATTATTGACCAACGCGCATGCAACCTTTGCTTGAAGGTGAGCGATATGGCAAAACACAATACGCAAGCAGCCGACAGTGGCATGTTCCTCATCTACTGCAATTGCAAGTACCACGCCACAGGACAAACCATGCAGATTGTGGCAGCCATGACAGTAGGCGATATTCGCAACTTGAAGGTGGGCAAGAACGCCCTGTTCTATGACCGTCAAGGACGAGACTGGGAAGCAGAAGTGGTGAAGATTATTGATAATCCTATCTCTATCGGTCAAGCGTTCTGGAGCCCATATCGCAAACTGGGCGAATGGGTGAGTGGATTGATTACCAAGTCGGCTGCCGAGAAAGAGAAAAAATCGTTTGCTGATTTGACTGCTAAGTTACAAACACCACCCGCAGCAGGGCAAACGCCACAGCCCACTCAACCTGCACCATTCGATATTGCCAAGTTCGCGGGTATCTTTGCGGCTATTGGTATGGCAGTCGGATATATTGGTAGTTTCTTGACCAGTTTGGCAATTGGCGTTAAGAGCATAGCCCTATCCGCATGGTGGGCATTGCCTGTAGCTATTATCTCACTGTTGCTTGTTATCAGTGGTCCTTCTATGATTCTCGCGTGGATGAAACTGCGCAAACGCAACTTAGCTCCGCTATTGAATGCCAATGGTTGGGCGATTAACGCGGATGCGATAGTGAATGTCTTGTTTGGCAATACGCTGACCGAACAAGCGCAATATCCATTACTTAAGATGAAAGACCCTCATGCTAAAATCAAAAAACTCACCGCAGGTGGTAAATGGGCGATTGCGATGGCCGCTCTTGTGCTGGGGATAGCAATAGCAATACTTGCTCTTTATTGCGCTGGATTCCGTATGTGCTGCTGCTTTGTGTAAATGATATATAAGGTACGGGCGCAACGCGCGCGTAAGAAAACAAAAAGTGTGTCCGTCATGGACACACTTTTTGTTTGTATTAGGTCTTGTATTATTCTACAACCACTGCAATTTGTGTTACACGAACTTGGTTAGTAGAAGCGGTGAATACAACTTCAGAAGCAGAACCAGTCCATGTACCAACAGCGTCACCGTTATGTCCATAATCACCTGTTGATGCTGTGAAGCAACCAGGGCCATACTTGGCGTCACCATTTGCTGTGCAAGTGAACTCAATAGATGCAATATTGCCAGCAGTAGAAGTTACTGTGAGAGTTTGATTTTTGTAGATACGATAGTGGCTCTCGTTGTTGTAAACGCCAAGAATACCAGAAGAAACAGTGATGGTTACACCGTCCTTGGTGATGGTGTATTCAGTTGCGTTGTTAGAATCGGTACTTGCATTACCCTTATCTGTGTCAGCGTCAAATACGATAGCACCCTCTGGAGTAGTTCCGCCTGTGTTTCCGCCAGGATTGTCGTTGCCACCAGGGTTGTCGTTGCCGCCTTCGCCTTTGCTAACGAGTTTTACGAAGTATGCACCCATCACCTCAATCTTACCGTTGTATGAACCACGGAAGCCACGAAGAGTAATCTTATCGCCTTCGTTCAAATTGAGTGATGCATATGACTTGTCATTTGATGTGCTACCTACTGCAATGAACTCTTTGGTCAAACCATATACAAATACGGTACCAGTTTCATCTGTGAGGTCGAAGTTTCCGTATGTGGTGTTGATGGTTCCTCCAATAGTACCAGTCAGTTCGTAATAAACTTCTGTTGACTCTGGAGCGTCAATAAACTCTTGCACTGTAACCACTTTTGCCTCTGGCTCTTTTTGCTCTATAGTAGGATCTATACCAAACGTTTTGTCACCTACTTTAGCATACGAAGGAGACTTGATGCCTGGCGCACTAAAATAAGTTTCAAGCGAGCCATAGATAAGAATCTTTTGACCCAACATATCTGGGTTTTCTACTAAGTTCAATCCTGAACGGATGGCTCCAGATGGCAATTGTACAGGTACGCATTTTGCTACATCAGTAACGCCAGCAGCAGAAGCAATCAACAGGTTAGTGTTGTAAGCGTTTACAGAACCATCATCATTGGTACTGCCCGTGAAAGGAGCAGTAAACTCAGCATTATCTGTCAAAGACTTACCTGCGATTTGTCCTACGATGTACGCTTCCACATAATAAACACCAGTTTTTGAACCATTGAGGGCGATTACATCGTCCGCTGTAAATGGACTTTCGAGAGTACCTTGACCTGTGTTAGAACCATTGCCGCCACCGGGGGTGTTGCCACCGGGATTGTTACCAGTACCTGGACCAGGACCTACAGGAGGGTTGTTTGTTGTGCAGGCAGAGAAAGCTACTGCTGCAATCAGCATAAATGCTGCAAAAATTTTGTTGAGTTTCATTGTTGTGAGTGTTTAGAACTATTCACTAATATAAATTAATAGATGTGCTCGGTAATATTGCCACTGGTTACCTCAATTTTTTCGCCTTTGTAATTCTGGATTTGACCGATTACAGTTACGACGTCGCCTGAATTCAAAGCAGGATCGTTTTCAGTATATTTGGCACCATCAATGTAACGGAGACGGAAGCAGAGAATGCTTGAACCATCTTCACCTTCCAGGTAGAATGTTAAGTTGCCATATTGTGTGCTTGCTTCTGTAACTTCTCCTACTATTCCTTTTATTTTATATTGCTCAGATGTGGTAGCACCTGCTGCTAATGCCTGTCCAAGAGCTACTGCTTCTGCAACAGAAATCTCTTTTGGACCAGTAACTTGAGATGGATCAAATGTGTTGCTGGTACGGGTCAATTGACCTTTAACGAGCTCCAGTACATCTTGTGTGCCATCTGCTTTAACGTAGTGATACAATGGTGCATCTACAGTAACCGTATCACCTACCGCTATTTGTTCTGCGCTAACGAAAGCTTCGCCATTAACACCCTTGATGCCATAGCAATACAATTCGTTTTGATTGTCGTCTGTGATGTAGAATTGTGCGCTTCCGTATCCCAAATCTACTTTCTCTACAGATTTAACGATACCGCGCACTTTCAAACCGAAGATGGTGTCACCGCCTGCAAGATTAGCAGCTTGCTCCAATGCTTGAGCCACAGAAATCTCGCCGTCAAGATAGTCAATTCCTGTGCCAGGAATAGTGGTGGTTGAGTCGGTTGGGATTTGAGTAGTGTCTGATGGAATTTGGGTAGTGTCCTTACCATCACCAGGGTTCGTTGTAGGTGGATTCATTGGATCGCAGGCTGCAAAAGTGATTGCGCCGAGCAGCATAAATGCTGCAAAAATTTTGTTGAGTTTCATTGTTGTAATTGAATATAAAGTTTATAAAAAAGTATATAAAATATGTGTTTCAAATTTATCAAAAAATGTATTTTTTGCAAATTGCGCACAAAGGTACAAATAATATTTGATATATGCAAATGTTATCATGTTATTTATGTTATTTCTTTTCATGATTTTGCGGAGCAGCATCTTTCATTTTTGTATAATTGGACGAGATATAGCACGTTTTTGGTTGCAAATGACCTTGTTAGCTACCTACTTACTCCCTATCTGTTTCGATGTTTAACCGATACATAACCGACACATAACCGATACATAACCGATACATA
>CALZHO010000024.1 GCA_945787425.1 uncultured Bacteroidales bacterium | reverse complement strand
GCTGCTGGATGTGCCTACGGCAATTTTGGGTGGACAAGTGCAGATACCTACCTTGCAAGGTGAAGCGAAGATTACCATCACTCCTGGCACACAACCGGGCAAAGTGCTCCGTATGCGCGGAAAAGGTTTACCTATGATTGACCAATATGCGCGTCAGTACGGCACAGGCGACATGCTGATCAACGTGGGTGTGTATATCCCAGAGCATCTCAACAAAGAGGAAAAGAAGATGATTGAGCAACTGCAAAAGAGCGAAAATGTTCGTCCTGGCAGCAGCGATAAGAAGAATTTCTTTAAGAATCTCTTTGGATAGACCGCTACGCTGAGGAATATTAGACCGCCTTCGGCTGTTAGAAGTTAGATATTAGATTATGAAAAAGACTATTTTATTGGTAGTGAGTATCTGCCTCAGTACGCTGGTGCGTGCTGAGGTTTTTCCATCTTTTGGCGTGGATAGCGTAGGTAGCCAGTTCTTTCGTGAGTGGTATATCAACGGCGACTTAGGGCATTATCTGGATAATTATTCGGATTATGTGGTGTATGAAGCAGAAACCACAGGCGAATGGAACTTGGGCGATATGAATATCTTTTCAATTGCAGGCAACTCGTTTCGTCAGAATAAGTATTCGCTGAATGGTATGCGTATAGATAGTCGCTATCAAGTGGGCAGTACGATGCTATATACCAATATGTTACGCACTAATTTCGTGTTGGATTATCACGAAGGAAGAATATACTTTACGGATGATGAATTGCAGCAACAATCGCTCACGTTGAAAGGAAATACAGGCAATTTGGGAGGTATATCGCCAGGAACGCGCGAGATGATTAATCTATTTCACTCGTCTGGTGAAGAACGAACGATGGATAGCCGTCCTATAGAGATGCGCAACCATGTGATAGGTGCGGGTAGTGTGGATGCAAGTTTTGCTATTCCTGCCTATGGAAAGCAGTATTACCAACATGCATATGCTCAATATGGCTGGCGCACCCAGACAGCATTTAATCATACGGGTATATCGGGAATGTATGCAAGTCCTTACTACACAGCGCAATTGGATGGCGAACTGCCAATGAAGGAAAATAATGTGTTGGATAAGTTGAACTATTATTTTGTGGCGCAGGGTAGAGGCGATATGTACTCAGAATTGCTGTATAACCGCAACGAAGTAGCAGATTTGCATGCATATACGGCAGCATTGTATGGCAAAAAGACCTTTGCCAATGGGGGAGAGTTGGTGGCAGGTTTGAGTTGGGCGTTGAGCGATGTGAAGCATGACACGCTGTCTTTTGCTCGCAACCTATTGGATCACGATGGCGAGGCTTTTGACCCTTGGTATGCGGATGGTAAGACAAATGAGGCGAGTTTGTCGGTGCAATATGATCAGCGTTTATTGCCATGGTTGCGTGTACATGCGGAGGGATTCAATTCGTTTGTGCATTTTAGTCCGACAACCACGTCTTGGAGTAACGATATGTATATGCAAAGTATAGCCGATAAATCACGCACGCCATTATACACATATCACTGGCAATCATCGGCTTATGGAGTGGGGTTGTTGGAGAATGAAGCTATGGTAGTGGCGGAATATGAATTGGCGCGTGGACTACGTATGCAAGCGCATTTGGGCGTTTCGTTGGACGGAATACTGTTGAATGGCAAATCGGTGGTAAGTCCGAATTGGCTGGCGAAGTTTGCGTTGGATTGGAAACCCAATTGGTGGTTCCAGATGGGATTGAACCTTTCGCATAATCGCATGAGTTACACCATGAACGAGGTGCAATACTTGAGCAATGATTATATGAATGGCGAGATTCGCTATGCGGATGGCACCTTGCTTGCCACAACGGGAGGCAAATATCATGCTATAGATAAGAACCTATGGGCACATCAGCCATCATATGCCGTATTGGATATCCCTATTCGCTTTACTTTCGATAAGCAGTCAAGGCATCAGTTCTCGCTGCTGTCAAGTATTCGCAAGTATTATAACATGTGGTTTACCGATTATAGCGATGGCCTGGAGGCGAATATGTTTGAACATGATGGTTTGTATTATTGGCGTGAGGGTGAGAAACATTATACAGTAGGCCAGCAACCAAAGGATTTGATGAGTGGTACTGTGGGCGGACGTACACCTTATTATATGTCGAACGTAGCGAAGTATTCGTACACGGGCAAGAAATGGTTCGTTAGTGTATCATGGCAGAGTTATTTGATGGCAGGACTCTCTACGATTGGTAATGGTCCGCTACATAATAACATTGGTGTGTTAGCAGAGTCGAGTGCAAATCCAAATGCGTATAAAGTGATGAGTTATGGCAACTTACCCTATCAAGGAAATTGTCGCTTAAATCAAGATAAGTCTTTTATTTTGCGTTTGCAGGTTACATATAATGCTTGCAAGTATTTCTCAATCAGCTTGAATGGTAAGTTCAAAGATGGTCAGCCATTTGCTACTTTTGTAGCTGAACCTGTGACGGTAGATGGGCACATGCAAGTAGCATTATGTGGCAACGATGCAAAAGGAATCAATATGGCAAACGGCGCTTTTGGCAAACGAGAAGATGCGTTCTTCAATTTTGATTTGCGTATGACAGGTCGCTGGTGGATAAAGCAAATACCTTTCCAATTGGATGTGACGTGCTATAATATCTATGATTTTGGAACAGCATTGACGGAATATGTGTTTGATGGTTATGACCATCCTACATATCCTTATTGGACTAATGATAGAGGCATTGCCACTATGCAAGATAGTCGCACGTCGATGTCATTGTGTATTCCCCGCGGATTGCTCGTCAGTCTGCGCATCGGATTGGAGGCGGATAAAAACCATCCACACACACCATAGGGCGATACCGTCGAACATACCCCACATGCAGTCAGTGAGCATATTGAGTGTGTAAAGCGTGAACAACATCATCGCAGATTTACGCGCTCTTTTTTGGGTGAAATATGGAATACTAAGCCATGCTAGTATAAAGAATAATAGTCCAGGAATACCTATTTCCATCCATTCGGCAAGGTACTGATTGTGTGCCGCGTAGCCGCGTTTGATATGAATTTTTAATCCTGCTTCGGTATATTTTTGTTGTAAATATGGAGTACTTTGCCCTGCTCCCAAACCATATAGCGAATAGTCTTGCGGTGAACCTAATGCAGCACCCCAAATGTTTAATCGTACGTTGTGATCTTCTGTTGTTTCACGAATAGACAGCAAATCTGTGTAATCAAACTCTTGCATACGAGGATGTTGACTCAAAGCGAATAATCCTATGCCACACGCAAATAATACAAAAGCTATTTTGTATCGTATACGACGAATAGGTAGTTTATACAATAGCCATATAGTTAGTAACGCAACTCCTGATAGTATGGATGCGCGTGAGCCAGTTGCTAATATGAGTGTAAGCATACTTGTGAGACCAATAATAATGATAATCCATCCTTTTATAGCACCATATTTGCATAATAAATCTTTGCGTAAGTATAGTAGTGCCATCATTCCCATCATCTGGGTACTACACAAAAATAGTCGGTGTTTCATGTAAGATACTTTATCTGCAAAAAACTCTATAGGAAGTTTTTGGAGTGCATAAATGCCAATCTCATGATTAAAATACTTAACATTGAATACCCAATATAAGGTAAAAGCATATACTCCAGCAGCTGCTACACATGATATAGCTAATACTTTGCAAATTTGTTTCCAATCATAGTGCTTGTTAACACCCCAAATGCCAACAGGAACTAATAATCCAAATGCCATATATCGCTCTAACTGCCAAGCATATGCAGCTTGATCTGCTGCCCATAGACCAGAAATGATTTTCCATAGATACCATATTCCAAACATTATGAATGGCATCATTTTACGCCAATCTTGTATGTTAGGTTTTTGCACAAATCTACCCTCCAATAGCCATGTGCAAATCCATGTGACGCAAGCATAGCGTAAAAATATCTGTGGAAAAGGCAATAATGCTACGACTACTAAAAAAAGAGTGTAGTTGAGTTGTCCCATTGCGGACTGGTATTTTTGTAAAGAATTAGTCATATAAATTGGTTATTCCTTGTTTTATGTGTTTTTTCCAACGGTGGGTGATAATATAATTGATTACATATTCCGCATCCAAATCCAACTCTTGTGCAAAAGCAGTGCCCATTATGGACAAAGCTTCTTTGTCTATATTGAGCCTTTCAAATATCTTAAGTCCTTTTTTAATAGGAATATGATGATAAAATTTGATACGATTAAGATCAACCATTTCAATCCTACTTCCATCTTCATTGAAGAGAATGTTACCTCCAGAATAATCTTGGTGGAATATCCCGCGTTTATACAATTCTGCAGTAAAGCATCCTATCGCTTTCAGTATTTCTGTGCGATTATGAAATGATTTGTTATGAATCAAATCGTTAAATGTATATTTGCACTCCGATTGCTTACAGACATACCAACTTTGTCGTAGAATACCGCAGTAGCGTATCTCTCGATATGCTACTGGTGTCGGAGTAAGCCCTGCAAGACGTTTAGCATATTCATAACTGCGTTGTGCTTTTGACTTACCAAGCCAACCATATATGATTCCCCTCCATAAGGAAGGTGTAGCGAATTGCTTAGAAATGAAACCATTGTAATTACGTAATATGTTCCTCTTTGCATGAATAATTTCCCCTTTATTCCAATCTGTATAATCACCTACAATCGTTTCGCTGCGGAAGAAATTGATAACACGCGAACATGAACGGTGGTAGTGCAGTGGACCACCCAAATATTTTTGCATATATGCTGGATGCCGACTATTGATGGCATCAACGATAAGTTTTTTTCTGCCTTTAGCAAGCATTCGTCTAGAAACTGTCGAAATGCGGTAATAAAAGAGTATTTCATTCAGTTTGTAGAATGTACCACCTAATTCCATCATGCTTAACCAAAAATCCCAATCTTCGCGATATATCTCTTCTTCACAATATCCACCACATCGTTCCCAATCTGCCTTGCGATATAATGCTGTGGCTGGAATCATGTTTTTCCGTGCGAGTAGGGCATGACTGAATTCGGGTAACTTCCATTCTTTATTAATTGCACCAAACATCCAGCAGCGACAACCAACTACGCGTATATCATCATTATTATCAATTACATCAACCGCTTTTTGAATAAATGTATCCGCAATCTTGTCATCTGCATCTACTGGTAGAATATACATACCTTTGGCATGTCGTATAGCATTATTACGTGCTACTGAAACGCCCTGATTTGTTTGTGCAATAACCCTACACTCTGGATAATTAGCGCAATAATCTTGAGCAATGCTTAGGCTATTGTCTTGGCTGCCATCATCGACCATCACAATTTCAATGGGGCGATACGTAGATGCAATGACGCTATCCAACGTGTCTTTGAGGAACGGCGCAGCGTTATATATAGGCACTATGACGGATACTAATGGTCTCATATGCGGTCTTTGCGCTGAGTAATCTTTCTCCAATAATATAGGAGTGGATTGGTGTATTTAAGTCGTTTCCAAGGTCGCGATGAATGTGGTAAATGCAATACCGTATTCCCCAACATAAGCATATTACGTAATCCAAGTTTCAATGACCAATGCGATATGGTAACGTCATACCAATTCTTAGTTGGATCAAGTAGTTGAAAATCTGCTTTTTGGAGCAACTCGTTAGTCAGTAAGGTGCAACAGAAAGAAAAACGTTTTTTAGTTGCAATGGTCTTCTTTCCGTACCAACGATAACGCCAACGGTGGAGATAGTGATAGGGGAAATTGTAGACTCCCTCCTCATCAATAGTAGCTGCAGCTACCATTCCTACTCCTTGCTTTACTTCTGCAAATAGCTGCATCAGTGTGTCCGATTGGATAATGACATCGCTCTCAATAATGACCAGATGTTTATATTCTTGCAGGGCTGTCTGTTGTGCTTGCTGCAATACCAATCTATAATTTGGTGAAGGATGATTAGTGAGATTGGAAATATGTACTACTTGTATATTCGTTTCTGCTGCAATTTGATCCAATCGTTGTGCATTTTCTGGTAATGAGTTATCATCATATACACACAATGTATGCCCGCTATCCACAATGGCACGAATAGCCTTTTCTGCTATTTCCAGCGAGTCTTTGACTGGCATAATAATATGTAGTCTCTCGTCTACCACTGTGTGATAATACCTTGCTTGCGAATGGTCAACATAACACCGAATTGATCCCCAAACTGCGAACCAAAATCACCTGCAAACGAGATACCAAAATCCAATCCCCATGCCTTTTCCACATGTTTGTTGACTTCTAATAATGTTGCAGTATTTGTAGATAATAGCAGTTTGGATGTGTTGTCGTTACCAAAATTACGTACATATGAACATAGTAATCGGTATTTGAAACCATGAATATCACCTCTTACTCCCACATGATGTAGTCGCACGCGACTATTCAATGTATAAATCGTACCGTCGGTATTGTACAGAGGTGAGGTGATGAATGGAGTACCCATAGAACGGTAGAAGTAGTTCCATCCATTTTGGAATACACTATTGCGATAATACGAATCATTAGCTCCGTAACATAGTCCATCTCTATCGTGCCATGGACCCGATTGATCGGTAGTATTCATATATTCGTATGTTATACCTTGGATGAATGGCCAACGATTTTGCTGAATGGATACCCCCCATATTCCGTCAGGAAGATTTTGTCCAATGCCAAGGAATGCAAAATTATCATCGAAAAAGTTTTGCCAATAGGCAGTCACATCCCAACCTTCTCCTTTAGCCGTAAGTGCCAATTGTTGACTACCTACATGATTACCTTGTGCATTGTTCTGATCATTAGACATTGTTCCGCCCGCTTTAGCAAATAAAACATTGATGAATGATCGAAAATCACTACCTACATCACCAAATACAGGAGATATCCCTCCCCATTCTGCGGCATGATGAAATTCGTAACTTACATTCACAGGTAGTTTTCCGCCAAATCGTAGTGCTGCAAATTTATGATGCAAACGACAATTTTTAATGTAAGCATTATCTACCATCCATGCGTAAGTTATTCCACCTTTCAGTTCCATATACCCATATAGTCCTGGAAATGGAATATATTCATCTATACCCACCGTAATGCGAGGCAACGGCTGGCTATTCCCAGATAGAATCATGCTACCACTAGAAAGCATAGGATCAATAGCCTCATATATTAATGGCTTTATACCTGCAGTAATATCAATAAAATATAATCGGGCATGCGCATACAATTGATTAAAATATCCTGTAAAGTCTTTCTTGTATGGCTTTAATGGAGTAGGAATGTCGCTTTGCACACGTCCCGTTAATTGTATAGCAAAATCATAATCAAACCATCTATGTGGTTGAGTGGCTGGTTTGCATAGTCCTATTGATACATTTCCACTATATGGAGATGCCGATATATTGCCATTGCGATTACTTTGCAACCAGAACGGAGCGTAGGTACCAGATGAGACCACTCCTAACATTTCTGCATTGTAATACAGCGTATCGCCTGACAATTTTTCGTGCGTTAGCCCTAAAGGCCACCATTGCCAATCTTGCGCATTGATGGATTGAATAAGCAGACAAAAGAAAATAATATGCAGAAATGCTTTATTTTTCATATATACAATACAAATTTCCACATACTTCGATGTCTTCGTTTTCTCCTAATCCAACATACACGTTATTGCCAATGCAAAATGCAATGTGATTCATTCTTCCCCCATTAGGCAAATTGCCCACATGGCACCAACTGTCTGTGTGTATATCATATTGCTGAATATCTGCTAACACTTTGCCATCCGTATCCACTCCTCCAAAATGCATACCTCCAACTACATATACATAATTTTTCGTTGCAGTACATGCAGCCGTAGTACGTTTATAACCAGGTACATTTTTTCGTTTTATCCATTGAGCATTGGTAGGATCCAATTCTCCCCACCAATTGAGACTATGTGCTCTAAAACCAGTTCCTGCAAAATGCCTTCCTTGGCATGTACAACCTACTCCTCCAAAACTACGCATAGGAAAGGTAAATGCTTTTCGATCTAATTGCACATCGATTAAATCCCATGTATCTGTCTCTATATGATAACGATACATATCTCGTTCATATGTCCAACAGAAACCGTAACCTACATACAATTCTCCCTCACCAACCATACTAATTGCTCTTGCTGTAGTATTTGCAGGATAATCGCTTAGTTGTTTCCATGTATTCGTGGTGGGATTATATGACCACCAATCTGTCAAATAACCAGTTGAATTGTTGTACCTACCATTAA
The DNA here is from genome assembly GCA_945787425.1 of uncultured Bacteroidales bacterium. Lineage (GTDB taxonomy): Bacteria > Bacteroidota > Bacteroidia > Bacteroidales > Paludibacteraceae > Colicola. The sequence continues at coordinate 1,217 of CALZHO010000024.1, read as the reverse complement.
AACCTAAACCAATATATACCGTTTCATCGCATACACATGCAGTCGCATTTACTCGAGGTGCCATAGGTGTTTCGCCTAAATCTGTCCATGTGTCTAAAGTAGAATCATATTGCCAAAGGTTATTTTGATACTTACCTTGTTGATCTCGTCCGAATAGAACGTAAGCTTTATCCGCTATTACAAAACAAGTTGCTGATGCTAATGGAGTTGGAATAGATGCGCATTGCTTAATTTGTAATTGCATATCAGGGCAAGAATTGTCACATGAAACAACTGTCAAGACTATTATCCATAGCAAAATCTTACTCATATAAAAATGCAAATTTCGCATCATTCTTCAACTCTTGTCTTCTTCTTCAACTCAAAATCTCTACCCAGGTAGTTCTTTCTCACTATAGGGTTTGCAGCTAACTCTTCTGGTGTTCCGTGGAAAAGAATCTTACCCTCAAAGAGTAAATACGCACGGTCGGTAATCATCAGCGTCTCATCCACATTGTGGTCAGTGATGAGGATGCCGATATTTTTATCCTTCAATCGCCACACCACATCCTGAATCTCTTGTACGGCAATCGGATCCACACCTGCAAATGGCTCGTCGAGCATCACAAACTTGGGTTCGATAGCCAAGCAGCGCGCAATCTCGGTACGGCGGCGTTCCCCTCCCGAAAGACGGTCGCCGATATTCTGGCGGACATGACCGAGATTGAACTCCTTGATGAGTTGCTCCAGTTTCTCCTGCTGATACTCTTTGCTGAAATCGGTCATCTCCAACACCGAACGGATATTATCCTCCACCGTCATCTTGCGGAAAACGCTTGCCTCTTGAGGCAAGTAGCCAATGCCTAATTTCGCACGGCGGTACATAGGCATATTAGAAATATCCAAGTCGTTGAGGAATATTTTTCCACTATTGGGCAAGACCAAACCTGTGGTCATGTAGAATGTAGTTGTCTTGCCCGCTCCGTTTGGACCGAGCAAACCCACAATCTCGCCTTGCTCCAGGTAGATACTCACATCGTTCACTACGGTACGCTTGCCGTACTTCTTGTACAAATGTTCTGTTCTCAGTTTGTCCATATTCTATCTTCGGCTTATCTTCGGCTTATCCTCTGCTGAATTTTACTCTATTGTTATAGCCACAGGGCAATGGTCGGAATGTACTACATCTGCGAGAATCTTAGCCTCCTTGATGCGCTCGCGCATTGGCTCGCTTACCC
>CALZHO010000023.1 GCA_945787425.1 uncultured Bacteroidales bacterium | reverse complement strand
CTACATTACCACAAAGAACCGCAAGAACACTCCTGAGCGTTTGGAATTGAAGAAATACAACCCAATTCTCAAGAAGTACACCATCCACAAAGAAATTAAGTAATTAACCATTTTAATTAAGAAAGGCTTAGTACTATGGCAAAGAAAGCGGTCGCAACCCTTCACACTGGTAACGCAGGTCGTAACCATACCAAGTGTATCAAGATGGTTAAGAGCCCTAAGACAGGTGCTTACATCTTCCAAGAAGAAATTGTTGAGAACGAAAAAGTTGCTGCTTATTTCAAATAATCGAAAAAATCAGCATAAAATAATTAAAAATGCACACTTTTTTGGTAGTGTGCATTTTTTTTTGTACCTTTGCAAACGCGTTCGGTAACAAGGTTGCAAAGAATGACGCGAGCGTCATAGGGCGACTTGTACCTCCGCTCTTTCCTCGAACTCGCAAAGCACCCCAAAAAGTTACGAACTTTTTAGGGTTCTATTGGAGTTTTCGGAAGGAGATTAACAGTCAATAGTCAACTATTATGCTTGGAATTATCATTAATCCAAAATCGGGCAAACGGGCATTTCGTATGCAACGATTATATTTGTGGAAGCTGCTGAAAGCGCGTCGCCAACCCTTTATATATCGTGTGACTAAATATGCTAATCATGCTATTGAGCTGGCGCGCGAACTCGTAGAGGAGAAAGGGTGTACCCAGATTCTTGTTCTTGGAGGAGATGGTACACTCAGTGAAGTAATCAATGGTATCATGCGTGCGGAGCTCACATCCGAGCAACGCGCTAAGATACAATTTGGGCTCATACCTCGAGGTACGGGTAATGATTTTGCGCGTCATTGGGGGCTGAACAAAGATTTCAAGCGCTCATTGGAGATCTTCTTTCAAGGAAAAACGAAGCCTATTGATGTGGGGTGTGTGACCTACTGGCGCAATAATATTCCTCATCATCGCTACTTTATCAACTCGCTCGGTTTTGGTATCGAACCTATGACATGTCGCTACGCCGAGAATTTAAAGTATTATATCGGCAGCCATCATGTAAACTATCTGTTTGCTCTAATATGGTCCTTGACCAAATATAAAAATCCACACTTACGATTGGATGTGGACGATAAGACTGTTGTAGAGGGAAAGATGTTTGTGACCAGTATTGCTAATGGCTCGTTTGTAGGAGGTGGTATGAAACTCAATCCTGATGCTGACCCCTGCGATGGCGTATTGCATGCAATGTTTATTACCCCACCAAGCTTCAAACAAGTCATGCAGGCTATACCTCGATTGTTCAATGGTAAACTACACGAACTGCCCTTTATCCATCCTGTCGTTTCAGACAATCTGCTTATGCATACCAAGCAACACCAGTCTTTTGAGGCAGATGGCATCGTGATGGATGTCAGTGGCCCATGTAAAGTGAGTTGTCTAAAGGGGGCTCTGCAGATGATCGTACCAGAGTACTGTTTGTAGGATATTGACTATTGGATTAGGGCAGTCGCGAAAGATTCTGCTTCGGAGAGTTGGGCGATTTTGCCTACATCCATCATACGATAATTCTCAGGGATAAATGCTCTGAGAATTTCTTTTTCTGCAATACTCAGGTATAGGTCAATCAACGAAAACTTCTCTCCTTTCTCGGCTACTACCTTATCCATCACTTCAAAAATGCGGGGATTAAGTACCTGCATGCCAGAGAAGGCTAATCGATAGGCTATGAGGCTATTAGGCGATGAGGCGAGGGATGCGGGGCGGACTTCGCCAGTAGCGATATTGGTCCAACCACGGAGGCGGTTGTCGTGATCGAAGAGCAAGTAGCGTTGTGTGTCGCGTGAGCTGACCACTACCACACCCATCTCGTCGGGATTGTATGCTCGAAGCAGGGTGGGGATATTGATGTTGGAGAGGATGTCTACGTTGCAGATGAGTATAGGATTCCCCTCCGACTTCCCCTGAAGGGGGAGAGAGGTTGGTGATGAGGATAGGAGTTTTTGCGCTTTGCGCAAGCCGCCGCCAGTCTCAAGGAGCATATTGCGCTCATCGCTCACCTGTATGTGGCAGCCGAAATAATTGTTCTCGCGAAGGTAGTCGATAATCTGGTCAGGAAAATGGTGTACATTGACCACAATGTCGGTAATACCCGCTGCTTTCAGTTTTTCTATCTGCCATTGTAGCAATGTCTTACCCGCCAAAGGCACAAGTGCCTTTGGCATGGTGTTAGTCAGCGGCTTGAGGCGTGTGCCCAGTCCCGCAGCAAAAATCATTGCTTTCATTATTCCGTTGTTGCTGTGGTAGGTTCGTCAGTATCCTCAATGAGTTTTTCGCTCTTAAGATCCTCGTAGAAAGCGGCGCGAGCGGTTAGCATGTATGGTTGCACAAAGAGCATGCCCACACCTGCGGTGCACAATGCCAGCAGAATCCAACCAATGAAAGTGAGGTCAAGGAAAAAGAGGTTCCACTTCTGTCCGCGCATCATCTCACGACTAATCTTCATCGCCTCGCGTGCAGAGAGCTCAGGATAGTCGTGGAGCAAGTATGGCACCATGCCATAGGCATAACTGAGAATGATGGCACCAATACCCAATGTGACAACAGCCAGCAATGAACTGAGAATCATGATAAGCAGTCCAGCAACAAGGAAGCGCGTATTGGCATAGGCGTGTTGGCGGGCATAGGTGATGGTGTAGTTTACAATGTTCGTTTCGTTGTTGCGCACGCGGTCAAGCAATGAGATGTAGAACGCATATTGCAATGGCAATACCAATACTGCAAGTAGAGTAGTGATTGATCCTCCCCAGTCAGAACCTTTGAGCGAGGAGATGATAGATGGAGTGGAAATGGCCAAAGCAATAAAGAGAATAATGAGTGATGCAATGGCGGCATCTCCCCATTGATTGCGAAGCGCTTCACGCGCCTGCGTGCGATATTCGTAAGGAGTTTTCATAATAGTGTTGTTTTTAAGCATAAAGATAAAAATTGCATGCAAAGTTAATGTATTTTTGCGAAATATGCAAAAAAAAGTATGTTTTTTGCAAAAATATTTGGTCAAATGAAAAAAAAGCAGTACCTTTGCACTCGCTTTCGAAATGAAGCATGTCTTCCTAGCTCAGTTGGTAGAGCAACTGACTCTTAATCAGTGGGTCGAGGGTTCGAGTCCCTCGGAGGACACAAGAGACACCTTGTTGGGTGTCTTTTTTTTGTCCACAGACGTAAAAACAATAAAAATCTCTGATTTTTCTTGCGTATGTGCTTTTTTTGCATTATCTTTGCAAATTATTTGTAAAATAATTTACATTGGGTAACTATGCAATCGTTAAGTCAACTATTTTATGAGGCTACAGGCAAGAAAGCAGGCGAGCAGACTGCTTTGACTGCTTCGGGTAGCAATCGCAGGTACTATCGTATAGAGAGTGAAGATAAAATGGCTTCGCTCATTGGTGTACAAGGTACTTCGCGTGATGAAAATCATGCCTTTCTCTATATGGCTGATCACTTTATGCAAAAGGGATTGAATGTGCCTAAAGTGATGGCAGTGAGCGATGATGAGATGAATTATGTGCAGCAAGATTTGGGCAATGTGCTGCTGTTTGACTACATAGCAGAGGGCAGAAAGACGGGCGTGTTCAGTGCAAAGGAGAAAGATATGTTGCGTGAGACGATGCGTGCACTGGCTCGTTTTCAGGTGTTAGGTGCTGAGGATTTTGATTTCAGCCAATGTTATCCACAGCCAGAGTTTAATTTGCGTTCTATATTGTGGGACCTCAATTATTTCAAGTACTGTTTCCTGAAAGCGACGGGACTTGACTTTCAAGAAGATAAGTTGGAGAATGAGTTTGAGCGTTTGGCATATATCCTCTTGCAAAATCGTATGAATGCCTTTATGTATCGCGATTTTCAATCACGCAATGTGATGGTACATAAGGAAGCAGACGGGACAGAGGTACCATACTTTATTGATTTTCAAGGGGGAAGACGAGGCCCTGTGTTCTATGATGTGGCATCGTTCCTGTGGCAAGCTAAAGCCAACTTTCATCCTGACTTGAGAGAAGAATTGGTTGAGGTGTATTTGGAGGAGTTGCAGAAATACATGCCTGTAGATAAAGATGTCTTCTATGATACACTGAAGCATTTTGTACTCTTCCGCACGATGCAAGTGCTTGGTGCATATGGCTTTAGAGGATATTTTGAGAAGAAACCACACTTTTTGCAGTCCATTCCATTTGCGATAGATAATTTGCGTCATCTCTTGAAGCATGCGAGCGAGGATTATCCATACTTGATAGAAGTGCTGCAAAAGATGACTGAGATGAAGCAGTTTAAGGATGTAGGTGTGCGCAAACCGCTGGTAGTGAGAGTGATGAGCTTCTCGTATAAGAAGGGTATTCCAGCTGACCCATCGGGCAATGGTGGTGGATTTGTGTTTGACTGCCGTGCGGTAAATAACCCTGGCAAGTACGAGCGTTATACGTATTTCACGGGCATGGATGAGCCAGTGATACAGTTCTTGGAGGAGGATGGAGAGATTGCTCCATTCTTGGAGCAAGCATACCAATTGGTAGACTTCTCAGTAAAGCGTTATAAGGATAGAGGATTTCAGAACTTAATGGTATCGTTTGGTTGTACGGGGGGGCAACATCGTTCGGTGTATTCGGCGGAGAAGATGGCACAGCATATCAATGAGAAGTTTGGGGTAGAGGTGCAACTGATTCATCGCGAACAGAATATAGAGCGTGTGCTTAATGCGAAGGATTAGTGTTGTTTAGTGGACGCTGCGCTGCTGTTTAGTGTTTAGAGCATGATGGTATTTGCGATATTGTTTTCGGTATTGACTACGTTGTCTGACGGCATGTTTCATACACGGTATGAGACGGAGGTCAGTGCGAGCGCAGAATCGTGCAATGTGGTGATAGATTCGATGATTTATTACCTGCAGACGGATCCTGCAAAGTTATCCGAACAGTTTTTTGCAGGTTTGGGTAAGCAAGAGGATGCGAAGAAGAATGCGTTTTACTTGATTTGGAAGGAGTCGGAGTATGTGCCTAAGAAGCAGTATAGCAAATTGGTATTGGATGTGCTGGTGAACGAGCGACCTTTCTTGTCGGATGTGGTGATTGAAAGCATGGTCACAGATTCGCTATCTGGAGATAGACGTGATATACGAGTGGATATTCACTATGCGGGTACGCTGATTAAGGAGGCATATGGTACGTTTCATATTTTACCCATAGGCGAGAATACAGCACGAATAGGTATGGATGTGCATGTGAAGTTTGGTTGGTTTTTCCGCATCTTTATCTCGCGCAAAGTGTATAGCGAAACAATCGATTGGCGACTGGTACGCTTTGTGACTAACTTGAAACTCCGTGCAGAAGGTGTTGTGGTAGATGATGCGTATTGGGATAATTATTGAAGACAATATCAACAACTTGTGCGGCAATCAACTCCCTGCCGCGCTCAAGGAAATAGTTAAATTATAAATAGTCAAATTGTAAATAGATAGATGGATATATTAGAGAGAATAGAAGGACTGGAGGCGAAGTTTCACGAGGTGAGTTTGCTGATTACAGACCCAGCGGTGATTGCCGATCAAGCGCGTTATGTGCGATTGAATCGTGAATACCGCGACTTGGAGCGCGTGTTGGAATCGGCAGAGAAGTACAAGAAAGCCGTGAATAACTTGGCAGAAGCTAAAGAGATTTTCTACAATGAGTCGGATGCCGATTTGCGCGAGATGGCACGTGCAGAGATAGATGAGTTGGAGCCACAGATTCCTGCTTTAGAAGAGGAAGTGAAGTTGATGCTATTGCCTCAAGACCCTGAGGACGGCAAGAATGTGGTGATGGAGATTCGCGCTGGAACAGGTGGCGACGAGGCGAGTATCTTTGCAGGCGACTTGTTCCGCATGTACAGCAAGTATTTTGAGACACACGGCATGAAAATGACGGTGAGCAGTTTCTCCGAAGGAGCAGTAGGCGGATTCAAGGAGATTATCTTCAATGTGTCGGGCGAGAATGTCTATGGCACCTTGAAATACGAGTCAGGTGTGCATCGTGTACAGCGTGTGCCTGTCACCGAGACGCAAGGTCGTGTGCATACGTCGGCTGCGACAGTGGCGGTATTGCCAGAGGCAGACGAGTTTGAGGTGCATATCAACGAGGGCGAGATTAAGTGGGAGACCTTCCGCAGTGGCGGCGCTGGTGGTCAGAACGTGAACAAAGTGGAGTCGGGTGTGCGCTTGCGTTACAACTGGAAGAACCCTAACACAGGTGAGGTGCAAGAGATATTGATTGAATGTACCGAGACGCGTGACCAGCCCAAGAACAAGGAACGTGCTCTCTCGCGCCTGCGCACGCAGATATATGATAAGGAGCATCAAAAGTATATTGATGATATTGCTGCACGCCGTAAGACGATGGTCAGCACGGGCGACCGCTCCGCGAAGATTCGTACTTACAACTACCCTCAAGGACGTATTACGGACCACCGTATCGGTTATACGATATACAACCTTACCGCCTTTATGGACGGTGAGATTCAAGGTGTGATTGATGCCCTGCAAGTGGCGGAGAATGCCGAGCGTATGAAGGAGAGCGAATTGTAGGGAAGGGATAATAGTGTACGATTATTAAGATTGCTTTTCCCTTGTACCTTCCCTATAAAAGACCAAGGAAGAACCAAGGATGAACCAAGGACGAACCAAGGACGAACCTACCAACTACGTACTCTAAAAAGTGCGTTTTATTAAGATTACTACCAATTGTATGTATTTGTTTTACACTCCAGATATAGAGACCAGCCATTTCCTCAGCGAGGAGGAATCGGCGCACTGTGTGCGTGTGCTGCGCTATGACCGTGGCGATGAGATTTTGCTGACCGATGGGCGCGGTACGACCTACCATGCGCGTATCACGAATCCGCATCCTCGCCATTGCGAGTTTGAGATTCTGAGCCAAGAGAAGCAAGTAAAGACGCACAATATCTATTTGCATGTGGCGATTGCTCCCACGAAGAATATCGAGCGATTGGAATGGATGGTGGAGAAATGTACGGAGATCGGTGTGGATGAGATTACGCCGCTGTTGTGTCGTTTCTCAGAGCGTAAAAATCTGCGCAACGACCGACTGGAGAAGATCATCCTTTCGGCTGCCAAACAGTCACTTACGCCATATCTGCCGAAACTAAATCCGCTGACGGATTTCGCTACGTTTATGGAGACGTATGGCGATGAGGCGATGAGGCGAAAAGGCGAAGATACAATGGATAAATTTATAGCGCATTGTTACAAGGATGAGAAGCGCGAGTTGAAAGATGCGCTGCGAAAGGGTAGGGATGTGCTTATTTTGATTGGTCCGGAAGGCGACTTCTCGGAGCAGGAGGTAGAGCAAGCTATCGCCCAGGGCTTTGTACCTGTAGGATTAGGTCGTTCGCGCTTGCGCACAGAGACAGCAGGTGTGGTAGCATGCCATACGGCGGTGCTGTTGAATGAAGATTAGGTTAGTAGATCGCTGCGCTTGTAGATCGGCACTGTGTGCCTGTAGATGGTAGATCGCCCTTTGGGCTGTAGATAAGAGATGATAGATAAACTATTACATATTGACACAGAGGTTCTGTTGGCGATCAACGGGTGGCATGCGCCATGGGCGGATACGCTGATGTGGATTATCTCGGCGAAGGCGACATGGATACCGCTGTATGTGCTATTGATTGGCTTGCTCGTTTGGCGTTACCGCAAGCCCGCAATGACAGGCGTGAAGTGGCTACAAAGAGTGCCAGCTTGCGTGGTGATGATCGTGGTGATAGCAATGGCAGTAGGTGTTGCAGACTTTATCGCTTCGGGCATATTGAAGGACCTTGTAGCGCGCCCACGTCCTACGCGCGTGCCTGAATTAGAAGGTGTGTTGCATCTCGTAAATGGCTATCGCAGCGGACAATATGGCTTTGCCAGTAGCCATGCGGCGAATACGATGGCGTGTGCGTTGCTCTTCTCACTCATTTGGCGCAACAAAATAGCCACCTGTGGCTTGATGCTTTGGGTGGCGGCGAATTGCTATAGCAGAATGTATCTTGGGGTACATTATCCCACAGATATTATGGGTGGTCTTGTGGTCGGTGCTCTGGTGGCTGTGGGAGCGTATCATGTTCTCCGTACACTAAAGGTGATGTAGTATCGTGATGCGGAACTACCAGGTGGCAATGGTGATGAGGGATTCGTGGGTGCTGCTCCACTTGGCGATTCATAAATGCTGCAAATTGTTCGGGGGTAAGAATATGTTTCAGTTCCTCTTGCATTTGTATCATACGCTGCATGGCTTCGTTACGTGTGTTGCTGATATTCCGCAAAGTAGCATATTTGAGATGCATGTGAAACAGCGTGTCACGAAGTACACTATCCGTGATATTCAACTCTCGCACCAACATCTCTGTCTGCTTTTGAGCTATATCTGATGCGGTACGACGCGGATGAATGCTCTTTTGAGCAACCATAGAAAGTGATAACGCCAACAAAACCAATGATATGTAGAATGAACGAATCATACGACAAAAATACTACAAAAATTATGCCAAAAACCCAACGTTCATATAAGGCAGAGTGGAAAATAGCGCAGAAGCTCTATTTTTCAGATGAGCATAATCGTCGCTCATCGCGTCCTGCTGTGCGTGTGGCATTGATTGGAATCATTATTGGAGTAATGGTCATGACTGTGGCTATCAGTGTGGTGGTGGGATTCAAACAAGAGATAACACAGAAAGTAGCTGGTTTCGGTAGCCATATACAAGTGGTGAATTTCGACAATAATTCCACTTACGAACTGAATCCAATTCAGTATTCGGATTCCTTGATAGAAGTGCTTCAGGGTATTCCGCATGTTACACATGTGTCCACTTTTGTTTCCAAACCGGGTATAATCAAGACGGATAGTGCCTTTCAGGGAATCGTTTTCAAAGGTACTGATTATTGGGATTATTTCACGCAAAACTTGGTGGAGGGTGTCTTGCCGCAGCATACGAACGAAGTGTTGATTTCCACCGAGTTGGCTAATCAGCTGCAATTGCAAGTAGGTGAGAATTTCTTATGCTACTTCATTCAAGAGAACTTGCGAGTGCGCCGTTTTTATATTGCAGGTCTGTATAATACATGCATGAGTGAGTTGGACAAATTATTCATTCTTGGCGATATTGATGTGGTGCGCCAACTCAATGCTTGGCAGGATAATCAAGCTTCTGGCATCGAGATATTGGTGGATGATTTGCGTCATTTAGATGCCACCACTCATGCTGTTTATTTTGCTACAGCCAATCGTTTGAGCGAATCGGGCGAGGCGTATTATACACAAAATCTGGAGCAACTCAATCCGAATATTTTTGGTTGGCTTGACTTGCTGGATATGAATGTGGTGATAATCATTGTCCTTATGTTGTGTGTGTCTGGTTTTAGTATCGTTACGGGATTGATTATTTTGATTTTGGATAGCGTTTCTATGATAGGTACACTCAAGGCATTAGGAGCAAGTAATCAATTTGTTAGGCGGATTTTTATCTATCAAGCGCTTATGTTGATAGGTAAAGGTATGTTATGGGGTAACGTGATAGGTTTAGGTGTATGTGCCTTGCAGTATTTCACGCATCTGATACCGCTGGATGCTGCGTCCTACTATGTGAGTTATGTGCCGATGGCATTTCCGTGGTTAT